>NZ_RCOD01000089.1:0-22310 GCF_004307505.1 Pseudomonas sp. Sample_11 | reverse complement strand
GGGCCGGTTTAGAGGGGGTGGCGGGGAGGAGTGAGCGGATTTGTGCCGACTGATTGGGCTGAGTGAGCGGATTTCCGCTTACCGCGTGAAGATCAAAAGCCCCTCACCCTAGCCCTCTCCCAGAGGGAGAGGGGACTGACCGAGGTGTTCTTGTGGGTTACATCGACCTGCAATATCGAGTCGAATACAGATTCGGGAAAGCATGGAGATCGGCTCCCTTCCCCCTCGCCCCCTGGGGGAGAGGGCTGGGGTGAGGGGGATGGATTTCAGCTACACCACAAATCTCTGCCTCACTCCGCCAGAAACATCTCCCTACTCAACCCATGCCGCTGCATCTTTTCATTGAACGTGCGGCGCGGCAGTTGCAGTTCTTCGAGCACGGCTTTGACATCACCCTTGTGCCGGGTCAGCGCCGCGCGCAGACATTGCGCTTCGAACGCTTCCTGCTGCGCCGCCAGCGACTGCCCCGGGTCGATTCCGGCGACCGGTTCATCAAGCCCCAGTACCTGACGCTCGGCAACGTTGGCCAGTTCGCGGACGTTGCCCGGCCAGTCATGGCTGAGCAAGTGACTGAGCTGCGCACCGGTCAACGGCGGAAAGGTCCGGCCCAGACGCTGGGCGGCGTTCTGGGCAAAGGTTTCAAACAGTAATGGAATGTCTTCGCGGCGATCACGCAGCGGCGGCAAGCGCAGTTCTGCGACGTTGAGGCGATACGCCAGGTCCTCACGAAAACGCCCGGCGCGGGCTTCGTCGAGCAAGTCCGGTTTGGTCGCCGCGACGATACGCAAATCAACGCGAATACTCTGGTTCGAACCCAACCGCTCGAGTTTCTGTTCCTGCAAGACCCGCAGCAATTTCACCTGCTGGGCCAGCGGCATGCTTTCGATCTCGTCGAGAAACAGCGTGCCGCCATCGGCATATTCCAGCTTGCCGATACGTTTGCCCGAGGCGCCGGTAAACGCGCCGCTCTCATGGCCGAACAGCTCGGCCTCGAACAATTGCTCCGGGATCGCCGCACAGTTCAGCGCCACGAAAGGTTTACCGGCGCGCGGGCCGAAATCATGCAGGCAACGTGCGACCAGCTCCTTGCCGCTGCCGGTTTCACCACGGATCAGCACGTTGACCGGCAACGTCGCCAGATCCAGCACTTGCCGACGCAATGTCTGCAAACCGCGGGACACGCCGAGCAGCGTCGCATCGAGCTTTGCGCGGTTGTCGGCCAGTTCGTGCAGGGCGCGGTTTTCCAGGACCAGGCGGCGTTTGTCCAGCGCCCGGCGCAGGCTGCCGAGCAGGGTTTCCGGGCTGAACGGTTTTTCCAGAAAGTCGTAGGCGCCATCGCGCATGGCTTCGACCGCCATCGGCACATCGCCATGGCCGGTAAGCAGAATCACCGGCAGATCGCTGTCGCGCTTTTGCACTTGCGCGAGCAATTGCAAGCCGTCCATGCCGGGCATGCGCACGTCGCTGAGGATCACCCCGGCAAAATGTTCCGGGAGCGCGGCGAGGCATTCTTCGGCACGGCTGAACAATTGCACCTGAAACCCCGACAGGCTCAGCCACTGTTCAACGGCGTCGCGAATGCTGCTTTCGTCGTCGACCACCATCACCGAATTGAGCATCAGATGTGTGCCTCCAGATCGATTGGCAGGGTCAGGCTGAACACCGCGCCGTGGTCGCCATTCTCGACGCTCAGGCGCCCGCCGGATTCATGCACGATGGCGAAGGATACTGCCAGCCCCAGGCCAAGACCATCGCCCACCGGTTTGGTGGTAAAGAACGGATCGAACACCTGGCCCAGATGTTCCTCGGCAATCCCGCCGCCGTTGTCGCTGACGCTGAGCCGCCACAATTGCTCATCGGCCTCTAGACGGATTTCCAGGCGCTTGCAGGCTTTACCCTGCATCGCATCCAGCGCGTTGCGCAGCAAATTGATCAACACCTGTTCCAGACGAATCGCATCACCGCGCACCCACGCCGGGCGGGTCAGGTGCAACACAAGGCTGACTTGTTCGTCACGCAGGCGCGCATCGAGCAGTTGCAGCGATTGATCGACCACCGTCGCCAGATCCAGACGTTCGCGCAAACCGCTCGGACTCTTGCGGGCGAAAGTCTTGAGGTGGCCGGTGAGGGCGGCCATGCGCGTGAGCATATCGTCCACCGGTTTCAGCGCCTTGTAGGCGTCATCGACGCGGCCATGTTCGAGCAGCAGGCGCAGAGTCGCCAGTTGCATGCGCTGGGCGGTCAGCGGTTGATTGATTTCGTGGGCCAGCGCGGCGGACATCTGCCCCAGCGCGGCGAGTTTGGCCGACTGCACCAGACCTTCCTGCGCGGTGCGCAAGTCGCGGGTGCGCTCCTCGACCAGACGCTCGAGTTCTTCGCGATTGCGCTGACGGACCTTGGCCAGCCGCCAGCGCTGATTGAGAAACAGCAACAAGAACACCAGCGCCAGCCAAACGCCAGCGGCGGCCAGTGCGGCGTTGCGCAAATCTTCGAAGGCCACTTGCGGACGGCGCAACAGGTGCAGGGTCCAGCCTTCGGTCGTCAGCGGCAGCGATTCCCACAAATAATCCGCCGTGCCCTGCGGACCTTCGACCCGGCGCAGATCGCTGTTGTCATCGAAACGCCGTAGCGGCAAATGTGTCAGCGGCAGCAGCGATTGCTTGTCGTACTGACGCGTGGTTTTGATCTCGGCCAGATCATCGGCGCTCAACGGCCGCAAGGCGCGATAACGCCAACCCGGCTGATTGGCGATAAAGATGATCCCGCGCGCATCGCTGACCAGCAACGTGTCGCTGCCCTGGCTCCATTCACGTTCCAGCTCCGGGAATTCCAGCTTGACCACCATCGCGCCGAGAAACTCGTCGTTGTCGCCAAGTACGGCGCTGGAAAGGAAATACCCGGGAATGCCGCTGGTCACGCCCACTGCGTAAAAACGCCCGGTGCCTTGGGTGCGGGTCTGGCTGAAGTAGGGACGGAAGCCGTAATTGTGGCCAACGTAACTGCTGGGCAAGCGCCAGTTGCTCGCTGCCACCGCCAGGCCTGTGCGATCCAGCAATTCCAGGGTCGAGGACTGCGCCGCACCGTTGATTTTTTCCAGCTTCACATTCAATGCCGCTTGCTGCGCAGCATCGACCGGGCCGGCCAGGGCCGAACGCAATTGCGGGTCCAGCGCCAGCACGGCGGGCAGGGCGCGATAGCGGTCGATCAGGGTGTGCAAGGAGTTGGCGTACAACCCCAGTTGCTGATTGGCGCGGGCGGCGTCTTCTTCCAGCGCCTGACGCTCGGCGTGGCGCATCGCGAGCGTCGCGGCAATGACCGTGCCGGCAATGATCAGCAGGGAATACAACGACAGACGCAGGGTACGGGAAGTCGGCAGCATGCTGGATCAAAGGTCGGCAGGACGGGCGGGCACGATAGCATGGGCCGAGATGGCCGGGCGCGCTGTTCGCGCCGGCCGTGTCTGCTAAACAGCTGTCTCCTGTACCTGACGTCGATGCACAAGATTCAACCTCGGCTTTGGCACCGGTCTTGACTGAGGTTCGGCAGCGAGCGAGCGCTCCAGTTGCTGCAGGCGTTCAGTCACGCCTTGCGCCTCGCTCGGCGCTTCGATGATTGCCTGTGCGGTTTGCATGACCTTGTCGATGGCTTCGAACGGGTCTACACCATTCCTGGACAGCTTCATGACCTGACGCTGTTTTTCTGCATCCAGTGCGTCCAGTTGGGCATAGAACATCTTCTGGATGTGCTCGGAGTAGCTGTTGAGGTTATCCGTGAAGGTCTTGATGCTGTCGATAAGCGCAGCGCCTCCATCAAGAAGAGCCCCCGCGCCGTCGACGGCTTTTGCAGCGCCGTCGCCCAGCGTTTTCAGCCCGTCCTTGAGCTCTTGGGTCTGCAGTGTCTGCGCTGCTTTCAAACCTTTCTTGAAGAAGTGGTAACGCAATACCGGAAACACTATTGCCCCCGCGATTGCCCCTGCGCCGGAACCGATGGCGTTGCCGATTCCGGGTACCACGGTGCCGATGACACTGCCGATGGCGATGCCTTTGCCGATACCGTAAAAGACCGATTTGATGCCGGCCCGGGAGGTGATGAATTTGCCGAACGTCATGCTTTTGCGCACCTCCTCGATGTTCTGGCCTTCAGGAATCAGTCCATCGAACTCGGTGGTCAGGTTGTGCAATTGCTCCGCCGCAGTTTGCGCTTGATCAAAAATACCCACCGCTTTTCTGACCAGGTCAAACACCACTTTGAAGGCACCGGTCTGGTCGACATGAACGATCGGGTTGTTACCGACGAATCCATACAGGTTCAACCCATCCACATCCCCCGCCGGATCGGCACTGACCCAGCGCTGCAACCACGGTGCGTAATAGCGGGCGCCGTAGTAGTACAAACCGCTGACATCCATTTCCTTGCCGGAATATCGGATGAAGCGGTATTCGATTTCCGACTCCGGCGCCATCCACGCGGTTTCGCCGAACGGGTAATAGCCTTCTGCGCTGGTGACCACAGCGTCTTCATTGAGCTCCATCACGCAAGAGCCGAGGTGGTCTTCGAGGGTGTAGCGCATCTGGTCGTCTATCGGCGCTGAACGTTGCGCCCAATGCAGGCAGCGCGCGTTACCGAGGCTGATGATGTGCAGCTCCTCGCCGTTGTCCTTGCGGCGAATTTCCAGCCCCGGCAGGTAGCGCACCTGGTGGAAGTGGCGGACCTTGTCGGTGAACCATTCATGACATTTGAGGACCCGCTGGCCGGCGCTGTACTGGTAATACTCGGCATCGTTATCGCCGTCCTGACGGATAACCAGATCCACGCGCTCCAGCTCATCACGCCTGCTCCATTGCAATGACGGACCGTGGCGCAGCTTGCGTTGATTGCCGTGCGGGTCGAACCAGGTACCGAAGTCCGGCGGCTCGTCGCCTGTTTGCCAGCGCACCCCGCGATTGCTTTTCTGGTCGATGCACATCGTGCGGGTGCGACTGTTGCCGTCGCGCTGATGACGCAGTTCGATCAGGTTGCCGCCATCGTCGTAGCTATACGTCTGGGTGTAATTGAGGCGGTTTTTCTCGTCGGGCGGTCGCGGCAGGCCGGGAATGTCCGGGGGCAGCGCGTCGTCATGACCGGTCGCGCGGACCAACCGGTACAGGGAGTCGTAGCTGAATTCGCGGTGGCCGTCGACCCGTTGATTGGCGAACCAGACGGGCTCGAAGGCGTGGTCTTCGATGCGGATGATATTGCCGATGCGATCGTAGAAATATTGCAGATCCTGCAATCTGGGGTGAGCAGTTTTCTGACTGGTGCGCGTATGCAGGCGTCCGTCGGCCGGGTCATACGTCCACTGACTCAGGACACCGTTACCGGCCAGCTGCGAGATGATCTGATTGTTCGCGTTGTACTGCGCATCCAGCAAGACCTGCGTGACTTTCGTCTCGACTTGCAGCTCCATTTGCCTGAGCTGCCCGGCAAGACCATAGCGCGATGCTCTGCGATGGCCGCCGGCATCGGTTTGCTCCAGCACCGCGCCCAGTGGGCTGAATATCTGATGACTGGTGAAAGCCTGTGTGTCCTGGAACGTTCGGGTTTCCTGCATCGGCTGGCCGGCGAGTGAATAGCTGGATATCGCCAGAACTCCAGACACATCGGTTTGCTTGATCAACCGTCCGCGCAGGTTGTGGTTGGTGGTGTCGGCGGCACCGGCGTAGAGGAAAGCGTCGACCTCTTCCTCCTCATCCTTTTCGATGACCTGGAGTCTGACGACACGCAGCTGGTCGTCAAAGGTCGATCGCCAGACATGGCCGCGTTCGTCCCAACGTTGCCGAGGCTCACCGGCCAGCCCCGGCAATACCAAGCGCCAGCCGGCATCGGCGCTGCCGATTTTCAACACAATGCCGTTGAGCGCGTAGTGAGTAGTGAGGTTGGGCGCAGATAAGCGCGGATCCCGTTTCTCGACCAGGCGCCCGGCATGGTTGTGAGTCTGGCAGGTGATCAGGGGCTTGATCTCTCCATGCGTCGTTGCACACAGATAGGCAATATGCCTGACGACCAAAGCCCGGGGATCCTTGACCTGCACGCTTGGCGTATGGATATGCGTTGATCTATTCAAGGGCCAGGTGCTCATGATTTATCCAGGCGCAGAACCACGGCAAAACTGCCTGAAGGCAGGCGAACTTGTTTACGCCGTCTTTTGACCGTTGTATTGGCGATATCTGCCAATCAACTCGATACCGCGCCTTGCTTCAGCCATGCGCAAGGAAATTTCTTTCTTGATCCGATCCCGGCTGATTGAGCTGGAGTTCTGGGTTCCGACGCTACCTTTTGCAAGATCCAGCGCATAACCGAATGAGCCCACCAGGCCTTGGTCATAAAATTCGTTGACTCCGATTTCGCTGAAAGCCGCATTGATGTCGCTTTGGTCCTGTTCAAGCATTTCGATAATCAAACCCAACGCTGCCTCGAGGTCATCAATTTCGATATCCCTTAAACCGGCCAGCGCTGTGGCTGTGTCCTTTCCAGAGTAAGCAATGGCCATCATGTCACTTGCAGCGGGTATCTGCGCAAACTTGCTGAGCGTTTTCTCGGCCATTGTTTCGATCAGCTTGTTTGCTCCCTCGGAAGTCCGAGGATCATATGATCTGACTATTTTTTTTGCGTATCTCAGAGGGGTTAAAATGCCTGTTGTGGCGTTGCTGTGAATGCTCTCGGGGTTCAGTTTTTTGGCATCGGGCAGGACGGGAGTGGAAACAGTTGTAATTTCGCCGAGTTTGTCGATTGCCGCGCCGGAGATTTTTGAGGCGACAATCCCTCCGATAAATGTCCCGACTCCGGGCAATATCAGCGTCCCAAGTGCTTCGCCGCCTTTCCCTGCTGTCGTGGTGACAACTCCCTTGCCAATGTTGAAGCCTGTGTTTATGGCCATGCGTTTGGAAATGTCCGTAGCGCTGAACAGTCCGTTCAATTGCCGATTGTACGTTTGCAGCTCATTGCCCAGGTTATCCAGGACTTTTGCGTAAGTCGCGATGTCCTGCCTGACGTCAGACGGTAAGTCTTTTTTGTTACCGTCGTTATCGATGAACAGAATCGGGTTGTTACCGACAAAACCATACAGATTCAAACCGTCCACATCCCCCGCCGGATCCGCACTGACCCAACGCTGCAACCACGGTGCGTAATAGCGGGCGCCGTAGTAGTACAAACCGCTGACATCCATTTCCTTGCCGGAATATCGGATGAAGCGGTATTCGATTTCCGACTCCGGCGCCATCCACGCGGTTTCGCCGAACGGGTAATAGCCTTCTGCGCTGGTGACCACAGCGTCTTCATTGAGCTCCATCACGCAAGAGCCGAGGTGGTCTTCGAGGGTGTAGCGCATCTGGTCGTCTATCGGCGCTGAACGTTGCGCCCAATGCAGGCAGCGCGCGTTACCGAGGCTGATGATGTGCAGCTCCTCGCCGTTGTCCTTGCGGCGAATTTCCAGCCCCGGCAGGTAGCGCACCTGGTGGAAGTGGCGGACCTTGTCGGTGAACCATTCATGACATTTGAGGACCCGCTGGCCGGCGCTGTACTGGTAATACTCGGCATCGTTATCGCCGTCCTGACGGATAACCAGATCCACGCGCTCCAGCTCATCACGCCTGCTCCATTGCAATGACGGACCGTGGCGCAGCTTGCGTTGATTGCCGTGCGGGTCGAACCAGGTACCGAAGTCCGGCGGCTCGTCGCCTGTTTGCCAGCGCACCCCGCGATTGCTTTTCTGGTCGATGCACATCGTGCGGGTGCGACTGTTGCCGTCGCGCTGATGACGCAGTTCGATCAGGTTGCCGCCATCGTCGTAGCTATACGTCTGGGTGTAATTGAGGCGGTTTTTCTCGTCGGGCGGTCGCGGCAGGCCGGGAATGTCCGGGGGCAGCGCGTCGTCATGACCGGTCGCGCGGACCAACCGGTACAGGGAGTCGTAGCTGAATTCGCGGTGGCCGTCGACCCGTTGATTGGCGAACCAGACGGGCTCGAAGGCGTGGTCTTCGATGCGGATGATATTGCCGATGCGATCGTAGAAATATTGCAGATCCTGCAATCTGGGGTGAGCAGTTTTCTGACTGGTGCGCGTATGCAGGCGTCCGTCGGCCGGGTCATACGTCCACTGACTCAGGACACCGTTACCGGCCAGCTGCGAGATGATCTGATTGTTCGCGTTGTACTGCGCATCCAGCAAGACCTGCGTGACTTTCGTCTCGACTTGCAGCTCCATTTGCCTGAGCTGCCCGGCAAGACCATAGCGCGATGCTCTGCGATGGCCGCCGGCATCGGTCTGTTCAAGTACGGCGCCAAGCGGACTGAACACCTGATGGCTGGTGAACGCTACGTTATCGTGAAAAGTGCGCTTTTCCACCAGGGCCTGTCCGGTGAGGGCATAGCCGGTGATGTCCAGCGAACCTGACGGATCCGTCTGCCGGATCAACCGGCCGCGCAGGTTGGAGTCTGCTTCGGCAGAGCCTGGGGCGTACGTGAAGGTATCGAGCTGATTTTCGCCGTTTCCCGAGACTTCAAGCTGCACCACGCGCAATTGCTCGTCGAAGGTCGACTGCCAGACGTGCCCGCGCTCATCCCAACGGTGTCCGGGCTCCCCGGCTCTGCCCGGCAGCAGCAGGCGCCAGCCGCTATCCTGGCTGTTGGTAAACACGGCGATATCGTTCAGCGCAAACACGCTGGTTGTGTTCGTGATCGGCAGGCGCGGATCCTGTTGCGCGACCAGGCGCCCGGCGACATCGTGGTGCTGGCGGGTCACGAGTGCGCTAGGCGTGTCACCCGCCACGGTACGCAAATAAGCGACCTGACGGACTGGCAGGCCACGTCCGTCGCTGACGCTCAGCGAAGGCGTGCGCCAATGTATGGAGGCGCTCATGAGCCTGACCCACGCGTAGACACCAGCTCTTCGGCGGTATCGTTGAAGTCCTCACTGGCGTGATACCAGGGATGATAAGTCTCGCGGGAAAAGTCGCCCTTGGCGTTGATCAGCTTGATCGGACGCCCCGTTGCGTCATAGAACAGCTGATCGAACAACCCGAGTTGGCGCAGCGATTGATCATTGACGTAGCGGTGGGTGTTGGCGAAAAACGGCCGGTATTGGCGCTGCGGCAGGCCTTTGTTGTTGTATTCGACGCGTTCACTGATGCGCCAGCGGGTCTGCGTCGGTTGCTCACCTTCTTCGATCAGCAATTGACCATCCTCACCCACCACATAAGCCAACCCCGGATCGACCTTCTGCTGGGTTTGCAGGACCCGACCAAAGCCGTCGACGCAGGTTTTGACGATCTGGATCTGCGCCTTTATGGCGTCGTACGGATAGCGGTCGGCGCTGAGCACTACGGTGTGAACCGGTTCTCGGTAAGCCAGTTCAATGGCCATGAACAATTGCTGGTCTTCAGTCGTCAGACCGGGATTTTGCGCAAGCCGGCGACGTGCGCTGGCGCGGATCTGCCCGCCGGGCAACAGGTCACCTTGCTTGATCGCGCGGCTTTGAAGTGTGGAGGCGGGTATCAGGCCCATCCAGCTGAAAAGGTTTTTGTGCAGAGTGCTCGCTGCGTGTCCCACGGTATCTTCCGGAAACTGAATGGCGTATTCCGGACTGGGATCCGGCAAGGTCCAGTCATCGGTCAGCTTGTCGAATCCGGCAGGTTTGCCGTTCTCGGTACCGTGAAAGCTGATGATCAGTGGCTGACCGGAAGGCTCGTAGATGACTTCTTCAGTGTTGTCATTGGCGTCGGTGATTCGCTTGGGTTTCAGGGCGTGATAATCGAACTCCGCGACCTGGACGGCACAACCGTCGGGCAATTCCATGCGCATGACTGTCAGATAGTGTTGATCGTATTCGGCTTTGGTCACGCCATGGCTTGGCGTTTCATTGAAATCGAGCACGTTGTAGAACGCTTGCAAGTCGCCGTACCGGGCCAGATTGAACCGCGACGACCAGAGGTTTGGTTCCTCGCTGGGCGGTGCTTCGAACAGCAGCTGCATGGGTGAGTAACCAATTGCCGCGAGGGCCTCGCGAATATTCAGGTCCGGCACAATGCTGTAAGCGTCCAGCGCGGTTTTATCCAGCAGGGCAAGCTCCAGAGAGTGCGACAGCGCTTCGAATCCGGCGACGCCGTCATCCAGTTCAATACCCTCTACGTCCACATAACGCTGTATGGATTGCGAAGTCAGTACCCTTTCCATGGCCCATTCTTGCGTATCCTGCAGCTCTCTCAGTGATTCGAAAGACACCCGTGCCGGGTTCAACTCGCCGGGGAGCGTACCTTTGGCCAATTTCAGCGCATCGCCCCGTTCCAGATACGGCAAGCCCAATCGCCATTGCTGTGGCTCTGGCAGATTGATCAGACGTGCACGGGTTTCACTGATGTAAAAGTATTGCTGCGCCTCGTCGTGAGCGTCGGACCACCATTGATTCAGGTGGTCTTCGGTGAAGGGGGGCGGGCTCTGGGCGGTCAACCTGCGCGCATAGCTCACCGTAAGTGCGTGGGTCGCGGCGCCATAAGCGTTCCAGCGCAGGGTGACATCGTGGCGGCACAGCGGGTCGTTGATAAAACCGTCGTACTGATAGCTGATGGCTTCGACCTGAAGGGGCAGCAGAACGGCTGCGGCATATTGCCCCTGTGGCCGCACCTCGCGAACCAGATAGCGCTTCTCTTCTACCGAGTACAGCGCGGCTGCACCGGCCGCCTGCGCATCGGCGCGGTAGGGGAAAATTTCTGTTCGAGCGACCGAGCCAACCAGTGCCTGCGCAATCCGATAGCGACTGTCGGAGCCCTCCGGAGTGACGGGCTCATCGATTTCACCTTTGGGGTGGTAACGACTGAACAGGGTTTCGCCCAACGGGCAGGCGTCCACATCCGCGCTGAAATAATCGTCGCGGGAGCGATTGATTTCCTGACCGTTGTGAAACCAGGTGCATGTTTGCACCGGCTCGCTGAAGCCAGGCTCTGAAGGATCGGTTCCAACCTCGCAGTCAAGTTGCTGCAAGTAGCCGAACCCGCGAAATTCCCTCTCCCTGCCGTCGTAGAACCCTTCGCGCCAAGTGAACGACTGGGTCAACCGGTTGCCGGTGATCTCGTCGTGCTGCTCCTGTTTTTTCACCACGGCCAGCGGAAATGGCAGGTGACATACCGGTGCACGCTCAAGCGCCAGCAGCCGCTCCTTTTCATCCAGCCATTCCTGAGCCGAGCTGCGATAAGTCACGCTGCTGGAACAGCCCATGTTGTTGTTGCTGTTGACCAGCAGGTAGGGCTTGGCTGCAACAAAATCGTAGCGCCAATGCCGCGGCTGGATATGCGGCACCGTCAGAATCAGGCTGGCGCAACCGAGGCCTTGCAGGTCGGCGAAACTGACCTGGCACAAACGGTCATAGCGCACGTCTTCAGGCCACGGCACGCTGACGGGAATCTGCTCCAGGCCGTTGCCGCCCCGGTTCAGGTAAATGTCGAACCCTTCGGATTTGAGATAGATCAGCGCGGGCGCGCCGGAGCCATCGAGATCGGCCAGACGTACTCGCGAGGCGTCGAATTCGTCGTAGGTGAAGGGCAGGGCACTGATCTTGCGTCCTTTACCGAATTTGCCATGACCAAGATTCGGCCAGCAGCGGACTTCGTCATGGCGGATGCGGCACAGCTCGGGCATGTCGCTGCCGAGCAGGTTGCCCAGAAGCACCAGTTCGGTCCGCGAGTTGCTGAACACCGGCAGACGGTCGTCTGCGTATTCATGGGGTATTTCCTGTGCGGCGGCGAAGCCTTTTTCGCGCAGGCTGGCATAGAGGCGCACGCGGTCGGGGCTGATGCTGGCCGCTGACATCAGCCCGTCCCCGCTGAAATCCCCCATGGTCAAAGTCAGATCCTGGTGTTCCCGGGGAAACGTGTCGAACGCGCTGAACAGTTCGAATTGCCGCTGCGCATTCAGCGCATGAAACCCGCAGTAACCCAACCGGGCGATGATCAGGTCCAGACGGCCGTCGCCGGTCAGATCAAGCAGTTGCGCCACGGCGCGGTTGCGATCTGCCACCGGGATCCTGTCCAGCAAAACCCATGGGCCGTAACCGATCAGTTCGGTACCAGGCGCCGCGCGTAGCGGTTCTCGGTAATACCAGGCGTTGTCGTAGCGGCAGAGAAAGCCCGGCACGCCCTCGCCATACAGATCGACGCATTGATAGAACCCGCCGTCTTCGATGCCCGGTTGAGTCTCGTTTTCCAACAGGCGTGCAGGTGCCTTGTTGATCTCGAAGGGCGAGTATTCGAACTCTAGCGGCGGTGAGTGCTCGACATTGCCTTGCGCATCGAAGGCCTGATAGTGCGCCGCGCTGATCTGGCTGTAGGCCCACTGCGCAGTGTTCTGGATCGGTCGATATTCCAGCAGCAGGCGACGTGCAAGTTTTGCCTCTGTCGCCAGGCCCCCGGGGAAGTGATGAAACATCAACACTTGCTGGCAGAGCCTGCGGGTGCTCAGCTCAAAACCCTGGCCATAGGTGGAAAACGGATCAGGCCGCAGCCGCCAGCGGTTCACTTCCTCGTAGCTCGGAATCTCCGTCAGCGAATTGCTGCGTTCGCCGTAATCGAACACCAGTTGAAAATGCCATGGCAGATCCGTCGGTCGGTCAGTGTCCCAGCTGTAAAGGTGATCGCTCGCCGTGGCATTGCCGTAACACACCCGTCGCAGATAGCGCTGGGCGCGGTAGTCGTGAATGGGGTCTTGCTCGTCAGGCTGATCGTCGGCCTTGTACTCGTAGCAGATGTGTTCGCCATGGGCGTTCATGCTTTCACACAAAAGCCAGCTGCTGATGCGTGATGGGGCGTCGGGGTCGGCACGGCGGGAGGCGCTGGTTTTGCCGTAGACATGCAACGTGCCGTCGGCACCGTGGATCAGCCAGAAGGGGGTCCCAGCGTCAGCCGGATGCCAGCATTCGCGCAGGGAAAAATCACTTTCGATCCGCGCCCGGTAAGTCACGACGTTGTGTTCGGGGATGGGGCGGTCTCTGTAGCTGTGTTCCGTGCGCGACTTCAGGTTTCCGGCATCATCGAGCTCTGGCATCCACACCTCGCCGTCATGCCCGATGATTTCATCGTGCTCGGTATAACGTGGAACACCTTTATTGGTGCGGCGGCTGATCTGGCTCAGGCCCAGGTGGCAACCAAGGCCAAACGAACCGTTACCGCTCTGGCTGTTGATTGACAGGGGTATTTGCGGGTCGTAACCACGACTGCTCGATAGCGGGATCAGCAATTCGCATCCAGCCGAGGCGGTCGGCCCTACGGCGCTCCAGCTTTTGCCGATGGTGGCGATCGATGAGCTTCTGGCGATGGAAGGAGCTGTGATGCTGAGGTCTTGATCGGCCATGGTCGAATCCATTCGCGCTACATAGGGCGTATAGATAGACGCTAACAGGAGTGGGCCGCTAATGGACCTGTCAGATCTGACAGGTGCGCAAGATCGTTTTCTGTGCTTGGGCGATTCTTTTATCGCAATTGGTTTGAACACACAAAAACGGCCGGGGCATCTTTGCGGATGCACCGGCCGTTTTCATGACGCCAGAAGCTTACTGCACTTCTACCGCCAGGCTCTCGCTGATCTTCTGTTGCCAGATCGCCGGGCCAGTGATGTGTACCGACTCACCTTTGCTGTCCACCGCTACGGTGACCGGCATGTCCTTGACCTCGAACTCGTAGATCGCTTCCATGCCCAGCTCGGCAAATGCCAGCACCTTGGACTTCTTGATCGCTTGCGCAACCAGGTAAGCGGCGCCGCCGACAGCCATCAGGTACACGGCCTTGTTGTCCTTGATCGCTTCGATCGCGGTCGGGCCGCGCTCGGATTTGCCGATCATGCCCAGCAGGCCGGTCTGCTCGAGGATCTGGCGGGTGAACTTGTCCATCCGCGTTGCGGTGGTCGGGCCGGCCGGGCCAACCACTTCGTCACCGACCGGATCAACCGGGCCGACGTAATAGATGAAACGACCTTTCAGATCCACCGGCAGGGTTTCACCCTTGTTGAGCATCTCGACCATGCGCTTGTGCGCGGCGTCGCGACCGGTGAGCATCTTGCCGTTGAGCAGCACGGTTTCGCCCGGCTTCCAGCTCTGCACCTCTTCCGGGGTCAGGGTGTCGAGGTTGACGCGACGGGCCGACGGGCCGGCTTCCCAGACGATTTCCGGGTAGGCGTCCAGCGGTGGCGCTTCCAGCGAGGCTGGACCGGAACCGTCGAGCACGAAGTGCGCGTGACGGGTGGCGGCACAGTTCGGGATCATGCACACCGGCAAGGATGCGGCGTGGGTCGGGTAGTCCATGATCTTCACGTCGAGCACGGTGGTCAGGCCACCGAGGCCCTGGGCACCGATACCCAACTGGTTGACCTTCTCGAACAGTTCCAGACGCATTTCTTCGATGCGGTTCTGCGGACCACGGGCCTTCAGCTCGTGAATGTCGATGGATTCCATCAACACTTCCTTGGCCATCACTGCGGCCTTCTCGGCGGTGCCGCCGATGCCGATACCCAGCATGCCCGGTGGGCACCAGCCGGCGCCCATGGTCGGCACGGTCTTCAATACCCAGTCGACGATCGAGTCGGACGGGTTGAGCATGGCCATTTTCGACTTGTTCTCGGAACCGCCGCCCTTGGCCGCCACGTCCACTTCCACGGTGTTACCCGGGACGATGGAGTAGTGAATTACGGCCGGGGTGTTGTCCTTGGTGTTCTTGCGAGCGCCTGCCGGGTCGGCAAGGATCGAGGCCCGCAGGACGTTTTCCGGCAGGTTGTAAGCGCGACGCACGCCTTCGTTGATCATGTCGTCCAGGCCCATGGTGGCGCCATCCCAGCGCACGTCCATGCCGACACGGACGAACACGGTGACGATACCGGTGTCCTGGCAGATCGGGCGATGGCCGGTGGCACACATGCGCGAGTTGATCAGGATCTGCGCCATCGAATCACGGGCCGCTGGCGACTCTTCGCGCAGGTAGGCTTCGTGCATCGCCTGGATGAAATCCACGGGGTGGTAATAGGAAATGAACTGCAGGGCGTCGGCAACGCTCTGAATCAGGTCATCTTGCTTGATCACGGTCATGAGTCGCGCTCCTCTGAAAACGGTGGGGAAGCTACAGGCTTCTAGCTTCGAGCGGCAAGTTAAAGCATTACGCGGACAGCTTGAGCTTGCCGCTTGAGGCTTGCGGCTTATGGCTGTCCCTTTGTGGCGCGACGCTAAAAAGGCACGGCAGTATACCGCGCCTCGGTGGTGGGGGCACATTGGCTTTTGGTCGGATGACCCTGTGGCGAGGGGATTTATCCCCGCTCGGCTGCGCAGCAGTCGTAAAACCTGTGAGCTCAGTGTGATTGACAGGTTGCAAGGGGCCACTTCGCAGCCCATCGAAGATAAATCCCCTCACCACAGGGACCTGGTGCGGGCATCAATGCAGCTCAATCAGGTCATGCATTTGACGTCAATTTTCGAGCCCGAAAATCGGTGGTCATTTAGCGACCGGCCCTCTAAAGTGGCATCCGGTCTGTAGAGTAGGACACTCGGTCAGCCTCCTATCGCACGGTGAGTCAACGATTGACCCATAACGCCATTCAACGCCTTTTGCTCAAACGCTTCGCCCTCGCTGCGGCCACCTACGGATTGGCTTTGCTGCTGCTGTGGCTGGCGTTTTTCACCGGGCATTATCAGCAATCGCTCAGTGGTGTGGCCATCGGCAGCGCTCTGGTGGTCATCAGTCAGGCGAGCCTTTTCGCCATGTTCTGGAGCGGGCGCAACCAGCGCTTCGCCGACCCCAGCCTGACCGAAGCGCAAGTGCTGATGGGGCTGGGCTGGCAGACGTGGCTGATCGCCCATGTCGACGAGGCACGCGGCGCTTTTCTGGTGTTCTATGTGCTGATCCTGCTGTTCGGCCTGTTCCATCTCACCCGACGGGTGTTCATCCGCTGCGCGCTGCTGGTGTTCTTCAGTTTCTCCGCGATTACCCTGTGGGACGCTTACCACTTCCGCTTGGCCGAGCCTGCGCTCGCGGCGTTGCAAGTGTGCATTCTGGCGATGGTTTTGGCGTGGCTGGTGCTTTACGCACGCTTTGTCCAGGTCTCGCGGCAACGTCAGCGTCAGCGCCGGTTTGCCTTGCAGGCGCATCAGGACACCCTGCGCGGGATGATGCGCCAGCTTGAAGACCTGGTGGCCACCGACGAACTGACCGGGCTGTTCAATCGCCGGCATTTCCTGCGCATCGCCTCGCGCGAGCTCAACGCGTTGGACGGCGACGTAATGCACGGGCTGGCGCTGATCGATCTGGACCACTTCAAACGCATCAACGATCTGCACGGCCACGCCGCCGGCGATCAGGTATTGCAGGCGTTTGCCGGGGTGGCGCAAGCCTGCCTGCGCGACGGTG
Source organism: Pseudomonas sp. Sample_11 (assembly GCF_004307505.1). NCBI lineage: Bacteria > Pseudomonadati > Pseudomonadota > Gammaproteobacteria > Pseudomonadales > Pseudomonadaceae > Pseudomonas > Pseudomonas sp. Sample_11. The sequence continues at coordinate 5,898 of NZ_RCOD01000089.1, read as the reverse complement.
ACGTGCTGGCGCGTTATGGTGGCGAAGAATTCGTGGTGCTGGTGCCCGACTGCGATGCCGAACGCCTGACCGCGTGTTGCGAGCGTTTGCGCATCGCCTTCAGCGAGGTGGAATTGATGGGCCTGCAAGTGCGCAACCTGAGCCTGTCGGCGGGCATGACCCTGCTGTCCGTTGGCGATGATCTGGATGAGGCGTTGCAGCGTGCCGATCAGGCGCTGTACCGGGCCAAGCGTGACGGGCGCAATCGCTGTGCCGCCGCGTGGGAGAACGTCGATGCCTGAATTGCGTGTCGGTGATCGGCAGTGGACGGTTGAGGCTGGGAGCAATCTGCTCGATGCCCTCAACCACAACGGCGTCGCCGTGCCCTACAGCTGTCGCGCCGGCAGTTGCCACGCCTGCCTGGTGCAATGCATCCGAGGTGTGCCCAGCGACAACCGCCCGGATGCCTTGAGTGCCGAGCAACGTCAGGACGGTTGGCGTCTGGCCTGCCAATGCCAAGTGGTCGAAGACTTGCAGGTGCATACCTTCGACCCGATTACTGACGGTCTGCCGGCCTTGGTCGAAGCGCTGGACTGGCTCAGCGACAGCGTTCTGCGCCTGCGCCTGACCCCGCAGCGGCCGCTGCGCTACAGCGCCGGCCAGCATCTGGTGCTGTGGATCGGCCACATCGCCCGCCCTTACTCGCTGGCGAGCCTGCCGCAAGAAGACCGCTTTCTCGAGTTTCACCTCGATTGCCGCCAGCCCGGCGAATTCATCGATGCCGCCCGCAAGCTGCAGATCGGCGACTCGATCCGCCTCGGCGAGCTGCGCGGTGGTGCTTTGCACTATGACCCGGACTGGCATACGCGCCCGCTGTGGCTGCTGGCCGCCGGTACCGGTTTAGGTCCGTTGTTCGGTGTGCTGCGCGAAGCCTTGCGTCAGGATCACCAAGGCGCCATCCGCGTCATTCACCTGGCCCATGACGAACGCGAGCACTATCTGGCCAAACCCCTTGCCGCACTGGCTGCGCAGCGGGAAAACCTCAGCGTCGAGCTGTGGACCGCGGCCGAGTCGGCCGTCGCTTTGGCGCAACTGCGCCTTGTTTCCCGGCAGACCCTGGCCTTAGTCTGCGGCTCGACGGCCAGTGTCGACGCCTTCGCCAAGCGTCTGTACCTGGCCGGATTGCCGCGCAATCAACTGCTGGCCGACGTGTTTGTGAGCCGTGGTTGAGCGCTGATTTTCAGACGCGAGACACGCCATGACCGAAGCCATTCTGCTGGAACGCGAACGCGGTTTGCTGACCCTGCGCCTCAACCGCCCGGACAAGAAAAACGCCCTGACCCGCGCCATGTACAGCCGCCTCGCCGAAGCACTGAAGCAGGCCGACGGTGACCCGGCAATCAACGCCGTGCTGATCACTGGCAGTGCCGAGTGCTTCACCGCCGGCAACGACATCGCCGACTTTATCGAGCAACCGCCGAGCGACCTCGACAGCCCGGTGTTCCACTTCATGCTTGACCTGCTCGAATGCCGCAAACCAGTGATCGCCGCCGTCGCCGGTGCAGCGGTAGGCATCGGCACGACGATGTTGCTGCACTGCGATCTGGTCTATGTCAGCCGCGACGCCAGGCTGCGCATGCCGTTCGTCAACCTCGGATTGTGTCCCGAATTCGGTTCCAGCCTGATCCTGCCGCGTTTGCTTGGGCAGGCGAAAGCGGCTGAGTTATTGCTGCTTGGGGAAGGCTTTAACGGCGAACAGGCTGCGCAGTGGGGGATCGCCACCGAAGCGCTGGACAGCGGTGAAGCGGCGTTGAGCAAGGCGCGAGAAGTGGCGCTGCGGTTTGATGAATTGCCGGCCGAAGCGGTGCGCATCAGCAAGCAATTGATGCGAGCGCCGGATCGGGATCTGCTGCGCAAGGTGATCGAGGAGGAGGGTGCGTTGTTCACCCAGCGCCTGCGTTCGCCGGAGGCGGTGGCGGCGCTGATCGGATTTGTCCAACGGCATTGAGAGCGTCGTTGGGCCAATCGCTTCCGATAAGTCCCCCCACCTTCTGGATCACCTGACAAAGCGTCGCGCCGTTTATATAGCGGGACTCCCACCTATCAAGCGTGGTAGCGCAACAGTCCGATTTTTCCGTCAGGCAGGCGAGCACAAATCAAAATCTTGCCGTCTTCCTGTAATGTCAAACCAGTTGCTACGTGCAAACCGCTTCCCAACTCAGTGCGAACCCAGCCGTGCGGATAATTGAACGATGGGTCGAATTGCTCATCGATAAACCGCGCGATGACAATATATCCTTCATTGTCACTTCTGACTCCCCCGGCAACTACAGCTTTTCCGTCCGCTTGAATACGTCCGACTAGCCAAGTGGTGAAAGCGCTTTCCTCAAGTTTGGTAAAGAGGGGATTGCCGCCATTGAATTCACCGTCCGGCTCACCATTGGCCTTGATGCTGATCAGTACGGCGGGTTCGCCTGTTGTATAACCTACACCCAGAATGTGCTGGTTGGGTTGCAACACCATGCTGCGAATCAGAAGTGAATGCGCATCGCTGGCGATAGTAACGAAACCACCCTCACCAAATGTCCTATCGAGCTTACCCGAGGTGTCGTAACGCACAAACATGGCCGAACTGAATGGATCTGAAAGTTCCCCGACATTGCCGCATCCAAGATATTTGTCATCAGCCTGTACCATTAGATTGAGCAGAACGGTGTTACCAAGCAAATATCGGGGATGAATTACCGCGATGTAGCCAATCTGATTGAAATCCGTATCCAGCGTTCCGTTTTCGTTGAGTCGGATAATCAGGCCATGGCTCTGCTGCCAGTCGAAACTGTAATGATGGGACGCAAGTAGTTTGCCGTTGGGCAAAACCTCTACACTGAGCGGTGTGGTGGCGTTCCCCTCGAAGGATTGAGGCTTGACTGTAGAGGGGGCTACGGCCGGTGGCGATAAAATTATATCCAGTACGGTTTGGCCGTTTGTACCGAAATCCGTATCCGGCTGACCTTGAGCGTCGTAGCGGCAAAAAGCCGCGGCGTTCTGGCCTGCAGAACCTTTAACAATACAATGCACGATTATTTTTCCGTCAGGCTGGATGGTTAAGGACTGCACCCCATTCGTGCTTAGTGCAAAACCCGGAAAATTACCTACGACAAACCCGGACTTACCAAAATCGGTGTCCACTTTACCGTCACTCAATAGCCGGCCGAGTATGTATTGGGTCGGGAATGGCACAGGTTGAGCTGCTACGAAGTAAATTTTTTTATCCGGGCCGATCTCCACTCCGTGGATGCTTGCTGACGGGTATGGCGGCACGGTAATCATCGCGACCCCATTTGCGCCAAAATCAAAATCCAGGGTCCCTGCACTGTTTGATGTTTGTATGTTCATTGTATGGTCCGTGATCGATGTTTTTGGATGAGCGCCATTGTTCGCCGGAGGTGTTTGCGGCGTTGAGCAGGTTTTTTCGGTGACGGTCAAGACGCCTTCGCGAGCAGGCTCGCTCCCACGGGGGAACGCATTTCAAAGTTGGGAGCGAGCCTGCTCGCGAAAGGGGTTGACCAGACCATAAAACTCTCAATCAGGGCAGCCGGTAAACTCGTCGCCAGGTCACTCGATCAATCCACGGCCGACGCATTGAACCCGTTGCCCGTCGACTTGCCTTTGGCCGAGGAACGTCATTTTACCTTCACCGATTGCAACCCCAGTCCAGATCCCCCTCTCCAGGTCGAACACTCGCCAGCCTTTGCCATCCGCAAAATCCGTGTCCAATTTGCCGTCATCGGTGAATCTGGCAATAACATGGTTAAAACCAGAGGACACTTGACTCAGCCCGGCAACAAGTATGTGTCCGCTGCTCTGGATGGACGCGTCAAGCCATAAGGTGTCAATGCCTTGCAGTCTGCTCAGAAGTGGTTTGCCTGCGTTGAACTGGATGTTGGGTTTGCCGTCGGATTCCCGGCTGATCAATACGCCATGGTGTGCAGGCTCGGTATACCCAACGGATAACAGCCGCTTATTCGTCTGCCCGATAACTTTCAAGACATTGACACTCAGCGAGTTCTCTATCGGATCCATCACTTCAAAGCCATCAACGGCGAACGAGTCATCAATTTTCCCGGTAGCAGTCAAGCGGTTGAGTACTGCCCGGTAAGGATCATTGCCACGTACACAGCCCGCGAGCACGTAGGTCCCATCCTGTTTTGCCAATAGATCGTATAGCTCCGTGTGAGTGAAATTCGGGTGGAGAACATAGGCGATTTCTCCCTCGTTGAATTCAATATCCCGTGTGCCGTCAGGCAAGAGTCGAATGACGGCTGTCGCTACTTTGTTTCCATCCCGATCTACGGTGGTATGCAATACGATCTTGCCGTCAGGCAGAACGGTCGACCGCTGGCTAGCGGTTTTTGAGTTCGCTGCGTTGGGTAGTTGCTGGTGCTTCTGATGTGCCGTGTCGTCGTCCGTGAGGTAAACAGCGACTTTGCCGGTTTTGTTGAATGCCGGATCAAGGTTGCCAGCGACGTCGAGACGCACGACTCCTATGGCACGCTTGAGGTTAGCCTGAAAGAAACTGCCGATGAGCAGCAGTTTGCCGTCGGCCTGTTCCACTATTTCGTTAGCGAAGGAATGCGATCCTTCTCCGTCCTCAAATTGACCGGTTACGTAGCCACTCTGGCCAAATTGAGTGTCGTGTACGCCATTGCTATCCAGTCTGATCAAGTAGTAGGCATCACCGTTCGATTGGCCTACGCTTCCCGCGATATAGGTGCGCCCTGATTTGTCGACCATCACCCCCCGCAGGACAAGGTCTCCTGAAAAATCGGGAGGTTTTTTCGGAGTGGCAACGCCCTGATTGCCAAACGTTGGGTCGAATTTACCTGGCGAGATGTTTGCCGCAACGTCCATCTTCAATCCTCCTTGATCACGAGTCGTGCCCAGTCTTGAGTGGTTGGGTGGTGAAGTAGCACGCTAGTCAAGAATGGCTCTCGAAACAACTGACAGAACTGACAGTTGACGTTCTGTGAAAACTGGTTTTCAGCGACATGCAGACAACAAAAAGCCCCGCCATTCACATGGCGGGGCTTTTGCGTTTCAGCGGCCGGTTACTCAGACCTGCGGATCACCGACATGCAGGATCTTCATGCCGTTGGTGCCGCCAGTGGTGTGGTAGCTGTCGCCCTTGGTCAGGATGACCCAGTCGCCTTTTTCCACAACGCCGCGCTTGGTCAGTTCGTCGATGGCTTTCTGGCTGACTTCGTGCGGTTCCAGCGAGGCCGGGTCGAACGGGATGGTGTAGACGCCACGGAACATCGCCGCGCGGGCCTGGGCTTCGCGGTGCGGGGTGAACGCGTAGATCGGCACCGAGGAGCGGATACGCGACATGATCAGCGGGGTGAAGCCGCTTTCAGTCAACGCAATGATCGCTTTGACGCCCGGGAAGTGGTTGGCGGTGTACATGGTTGCCAGCGCGATGCTTTCGTCGCAGCGGCTGAATTCCTTGCCGATGCGGTGGCTGGAGGTCTTGCCGGTCGGGTGCTTCTCGGCGCCGACGCAGATGCGCGCCATCGCCTGCACGGCTTCCAGCGGGTAGAGACCAGCGGCGGATTCTGCCGAGAGCATCACAGCGTCGGTATAGTCGAGCACGGCGTTGGCCACGTCGGACACTTCGGCGCGGGTCGGCATCGGGTTCTGGATCATCGACTCCATCATCTGCGTCGCGACGATCACGGCCTTGTTGTGGCGACGTGCGTGCAGAATGATTTTCTTCTGAATGCCCACCAGTTCGGCATCGCCGATTTCCACACCGAGGTCGCCACGGGCAACCATCACTGCGTCGGAAGCCTTGATCAGGCCATCGAGGGTTTCGTCGTCGGCCACGGCTTCGGCGCGTTCGATCTTCGCCACCAGCCAGGC
>NZ_RCOD01000033.1:0-24671 GCF_004307505.1 Pseudomonas sp. Sample_11 | reverse complement strand
CGGCGTCCTTGTAGCTCAGGGAGGGTTGCTTGCTCATGATCCAGGCCTTTAGGGGAGGGGATTCAGGGGGTAACGACCGAGTTCAGCGGGAACATCGAACTCGATGGGCGATCGCCTCACGCGAGTTTCGAGGGGCCCGGCTGTTGCCGGTCTGCGAAGGCGCGCGATTTTATCAGGCTTGAGGGGCAGCGGCCATCCTCGCACCGACGGGCAGGGCCATATCGGCGGAAATTTTTTGCAATCGCAGGGTATGACTGCCTGTATAAGGTGTGGCGATTAACCGTCTATCGTTAGGGCTGTGCAAAAACTTACCGCCACCGTGTGAATGTTTTGCAAGAGGTGGGGGTCACAGCCTTGCTCAACCGGTTCACGCGGCGTGTTCCAGCCGCTCCTGTCGACGGGAATTTTCCATGCGTTTTTGTAAATTGTTATTTGTAGGCTGCCTGACGCTGGTCAGCCTGGCGAGCCATGCCGAAAACCTCAAAGGTCTGTATCAGGTGCGTCAGCCAGTCAACGGCCAGGCGCCGCAAGAGCGCGATCGCGCCACGCAGGCGGCGCTCGATACCCTGGTGCTGCGCCTGACCGGCGACCCGAAAGCCGCGCAGAACCCGGGGCTGGCGCCGATTCGCAAGGATCCGCAGCAGATCATCAGCCAGTTCGGTTTCGACGCCGGGCCACCGGAAGTGCTGAAAGTCGACTTCGATCCGGCAACCACCGAGCAGGCCTTGCGCCGGGCCGGGTTGCCGGTGTGGGGCGCCAGTCGACCGTCGATCCTCGGCTGGTGGCTGAACGATTCAACTGAAGGTGCGAGCCTGGTCGGTGACGGTCAGGCCGCAGCCGCAACGTTGCGCACGGCCGCACAACATCGCGGTTTGCCACTGCGCTTGCCGCTGGCTGATCTCAGTGAGCAACTGGTCGCCACCGCACCGGCGCTGGAAAGCGCTGATCCCGCGCCTCTGCGCAGTGCTTCGGAACGCTACAACGCTGACGCCTTGCTGGCGGTGCACGCGCGCGAAGAGGGCGGGCAGTGGCAGGCAAAATGGCGCTTGTGGCTCGGTGATCAGAAAGAGGCCGGCAGCGTACAGGGCGCCGATCAGGCAGCTGTCGCCGATGCGGTGATGCTGGCGGTGGCCGAGCGTCTGGCGCCGCGATTTGTCGCCAAGCCCGGCGCATCGGGTCAGCAGACCCTGGAAGTGCAGGGCATGAATCTGGAGCACTATGCGGCGCTGCTGCGGTTACTCGAACCGTTCGGCGTGCGTCTGCAAAGCGTGCAGGGTGATCGCATCGTCTACCGGGTCAATGGCAGCGTCGATCAATTGCGCGCGCAATTGTCGCTGGCGAAGTTGCAGGAACTGCCGGCCGAAGCGCCGGTTCCGGTGGCGCCTGCCCAGCCAGCGGCGGATGGTACGCCTGCGGTCGCAGCGCCAACCCCGGCAGCGGCGGCACCGTCGTTGCGGTTTCGCTGGTAAGTCTTTCCTTATATAGAAGCATCAGGAGTGGTAAATGGCCGATACGCGGCGTTGGTTCTGGCTCGGTGGGGTAGTCCTGCTTTGCGCGTTTGTATGGTTGCTGCACCCGATCCTCACGCCGTTTCTGGTCGCGTTGTTGCTGGCTTATCTGTTCGACCCGTTGGTGGATCGTCTGGAGCGGCTCGGGCTGTCGCGAACCTGGGGCGTGATCGCCGTGTTTGCCTTGTTCACCTTGATCGTCACGGCGTTGATGCTGGTGCTGGTACCGATGCTCGCCAAGCAGTTGCTGCGTTTGTACGAGCTGGCGCCGCAGATGCTCGACTGGTTGCAGCACACCGCTGTGCCGTGGGCGCAAGCGAAACTGGGGCTGTCGGACGGCTTCTGGAAGTTCGATAAAGTCAAAGCTGCGATCAGCGAGCACATGGGCCAGACCACCGACATCGTCGGTGTGGTGCTGAGTCAGGCGACGGCGTCGAGCCTGGCGCTGATCGGCTGGTTGGCAAACCTGGTGCTGATTCCGGTGGTGAGCTTCTACCTGCTGCGCGACTGGGACGTGATGATGGGCAAGATCCGCAGCCTGTTGCCCCGTGATCGCGAAGAGCGCGTGGTTGCGCTGGCGGGCGAGTGCCACGAAGTGCTCGGCGCGTTTGTGCGCGGGCAGTTGCTGGTGATGGTTGCGTTGGGGGTGATCTACGCGGCAGGCCTGATGATCGTCGGTCTGGAACTGGGGCTGTTGATCGGCCTGATTGCCGGGCTCGCGGCGATAGTGCCGTACATGGGTTTTGTCATCGGCATTGGCGCGGCGCTGATCGCCGGATTGTTCCAGTTCGGTGGCGATCTGTACCCGATGGTCGGGATCGTCGCAGTGTTCATGGTCGGTCAGGCACTGGAAGGCATGGTGCTGACGCCGCTGCTGGTCGGGGATCGGATCGGCTTGCACCCGGTGGCGGTGATCTTCGCGATCCTCGCTGGCGGCGAGCTGTTCGGTTTCACCGGCGTTCTGCTGGCGTTGCCAGTGGCGGCGGTGATCATGGTGCTGGTGCGTCATGTCCACGACTTGTATAAGGATTCCGGGATCTACAGCGGCGTTGACGAACCTGAGCTGTGATGGCGCGGGCGGCCCGGCGCTTGGCCGGGCTGCCCCGTTTCGTTCGAGCGAGGGCGCCAGAGAATCTGCCATCAAACCGCTGCGTCAACGCAAACCTTTGATTTTGCTTGGGGTCTGTCGCATTGTGCGCTCAGCCTCACGGGTATAAACTTCGCCAACTTTACACAGAGGCCACTAACGGTTCCTTTGAGAACTGTTCAGTCAGCATGAAACCGATTCAGCTGCCCCTAGGTGTGCGTCTGCGTGACGACGCCACCTTCATCAACTACTACCCAGGCGCCAATGCCGCTGCACTCGGCTATGTCGAGCGTCTCTGCGAAGCCGACGCCGGGTGGACGGAGAGCTTGATCTACCTGTGGGGCAAGCACGGCGTCGGGCGCACGCATCTGTTGCAGGCCGCGTGCCTGCGCTTCGAGCAGATGGGCGAACCGGCGGTGTATCTGCCGCTGGCCGAGTTGATGGATCGCGGCGTGGAAATCCTCGATAACCTCGAGCAGTACGAACTGGTCTGCCTGGATGACTTGCAGGTGATTGCCGGCAAGGCCGACTGGGAAGAGGCAATGTTCCATCTGTTCAATCGTCTGCGTGACAGCGGCCGGCGCCTGCTGATCGCCGCGTCCACTTCACCGCGCGAATTGCCTGTGAAGCTGGCCGATCTGAAATCCCGTCTGACCCTGGCGCTGATCTTCCAGATGCGCCCGCTCTCCGATGAAGACAAATTGCGTGCGTTGCAATTGCGCGCATCCCGTCGCGGTCTGCACCTGACCGATGAAGTCGGGCACTTCATTCTCACTCGCGGCACGCGGAGCATGAGCGCGCTGTTCGATCTCCTCGAACAGCTTGATCAGGCGTCCCTGCAAGCGCAACGCAAGCTGACCATTCCCTTCCTCAAGGAAACTCTGGGCTGGTAGTAGTGGGCTTTTGCCAGCTTTCAGGCGCCAGAAAACCCGCGTCCCTGCCCCGATCCACCGGCCAGACGAGTTACGCGCTTAGATGTAAACGCGAAACCGGGAAGTCACATAAAGTTCGATTGAATTTGCAAATGAGGACGATAGCGGGCATAGTCTCGGCTTCTTTACAACTATCAGCCACGGTCGTGCCCATGCTAAAGCGCTTCGCACCCCTCGTGCCTCTCGCACTCGTTACCCTGTTATTCGGTTGTGCTGCTCATTCTCCGGTTCAAGAGCCGCCGCAACAGGTCAAGAATTCTGCTACTGCCCAGTCTTCCGTTATTTACCAGGAAGAGCTGGACACCGAAAAAGAACTCAACCAGTTCAACGGCAGCAAGCCTTATCAGCTTCCTGTACTGGCTGACAGCATCCTCGAACGCGGCATGTCCCTGATCGGTACCCGTTACCGTTTCGGCGGTACCTCTGAAGCCGGCTTCGATTGCAGCGGTTTCATCGGTTACCTGTTCCGCGAAGAGGCGGGCATGAACCTGCCGCGCTCCACTCGCGAGATGATCAACGTTGATGCGCCGCTGGTTTCGCGCAGCAACCTTGAGCCGGGTGATCTGCTGTTCTTCGCCACCAATGGTCGTCGCGGTCGTGTCAGTCACGCCGGGATCTACCTGGGTGACAACCAGTTCATTCACTCCAGCAGTCGTCGCAGCGGCGGTGTTCGCATCGACAGCCTGGGTGACAGCTACTGGAGCAAGACTTTCATCGAAGCCAAGCGTGCACTCGCCATGGCGCCGACCGTGGTCACCGCTCGCAAGTAACCTGCGTGTCGCTGCGTTCGCGGCGACAAAGCGGCACGGCAACGGAGTAGACCTAAACTTTACAAGGTGAAGTTAAAGTCTTACTTGAAGTTTGCCGCGTAGCCGCTAGAATCCTGAATCTATATTGATGGCAAACCGCCTGCGTGATGACGCAGGCGGTTTTGTTTCTGTCCATTCGGCAGAGAAAGCCGCAGCCAGATCAGGATGTTCTGCTTATGACGATGTCGGCCCGCCTCACCTTGATCCTTTGCGCCGCGCTGCTCAGCGCCTGCGCCAGCCGTACACCGCCGCCAGCCCCCGTGGTTCGCGCGCCGATCGTGTTCGCTCCCTCCCAGGCTTTTTCCCCCGTTGCTGAAGACGTGCTGTTCCGCGCCCTCGGCCTGGTCGGCACGCCGTATCGCTGGGGCGGCAACACGCCAGATTCCGGTTTCGATTGCAGTGGTCTGATCGGTTTCGTCTACCGCGACGCGGCGGGAATTTCGCTGCCACGCTCGACCCGCGAAATGATTGTCATGCAGGCGCCGAATGTCGGCAAGGAAGGCTTGCAGACCGGCGACCTGATTTTCTTCGCCACCAATGGCGGCTCGCAGGTCAGTCATGCGGGGATTTACGTCGGTGAGGGGCGCTTCGTGCACGCACCGGCCACGGGCGGCACGGTCAAGCTCGATAGCCTGTCGAAGGCCTATTGGCAGAAGGCGTATCTGAGCGCCAAGCGAGTGTTGCAGCCGGGGCAGTTGGCGCATAACCCGTAGTAAAAATCGCATACATTCTAATGTGGGAGCGAGCCTGCTCGCGAAAGCGGTGTATCAGCCAATTCAATGGAGGTTGACACTACGCATTCGCGAGCAGGCTCGCTCCCACAGTTGTTTCAAGTCACATTCAACATCACTTCGTGGCCGACACGCGCCACACCTTGTTCCCGACATCATCCGCCACCAGCAAGCCACCTTGCTGATCGATCACCACGCCAACTGGGCGGCCCAGCGCGTTCTCATCCTTGTCGAGGAAACCGGTCAGCACATCCACCGGTTGCCCGGTCGGTTTGCCGCCAGTGAACGGCACGAAAATCACCTTGTAGCCGCTGTGCGGTTTGCGGTTCCACGAGCCGTGCTGGCCAATGAACGCGCCTTCCTTGAATTGCGCCGGCAGGCTGTTGCCCTCGGCGAAGGTCAGGCCCAGCGAAGCGGTGTGCGGACCGACCGCGTAATCCGGAGCGATTGCCTTGGCCACCAGATCCGGATTCTGCGGTTTGACCCGCACATCGACGTGCTGGCCGTAGTAGCTGAACGGCCAGCCATAGAAGCCGCCGTCCTTGACCGAGGTGATGTAGTCCGGCACCAGATCGCTGCCGATTTCGTCACGCTCGTTGACCGCTGTCCACAATGCGCCGCTGGTAGGTTCCCAGGCGAGGCCGTTGGGGTTGCGAATGCCCGAAGCGAAGATCCGATGATTGCCGGTCGCGCGATCGACTTCCCAGATCGCCGCGCGGCCTTCTTCCTGATCCAGACCGTTTTCGCCGACGTTACTGTTCGAGCCGACGGTGACGTAGAGCTTGTTGCCGTCCTTGCTGGCGATGACGTTTTTGGTCCAGTGGTGATTCAGCGTGCCGCCGGGCAAGTCGACGACTTTGATCGGTTGGGTCTTGATCTCGGTGGCGCCCGGCTCGTAGTTGAAGCGCAGCAGGCGGTCGGTGTCGGCTACGTACAAATCGTTGCCAACCAGCGTCATGCCAAACGGCGAGTTGAGGTTCTGCAGGAACACCGTGCGGGTTTCCGCGACGCCATCGTGGTCGGCATCACGCAGCAGGGTGATGCGGTTCGGACTGGGCACGCCGGCGCCGGCCTTGCCCATGACTTTCTTCATCACCCAGCCACGAATGCCTTTGCTGTCATCGGGCTTGGGCGGCGCATTGGTTTCCGCCACCAGCACATCGCCGTTGGGCAGCACGTAGAGCCAGCGCGGGTGATCGAGGCCTTCGGCAAACGCGGCGACCTGGGTGCCGGCCACCGCGGTCGGTTTCGCACCTTCCGGCCAGCCCACCGCCGGGGCGATGTTGACTGTCGGGATCAGCGTCTTGTTCGGTTCGGGCAGTTTCGGTGACGGACCGGTGCCGTCGGAGACTTGCAGGCTGGAGGTTTCACCGCAGGCGGCGAGCCCGCCTGCGACGGCGATGATAAGAGCGAGTTGGGCCTTGCGCATTGCTGATCTTCCCTATGAATGCATTCCTAAACATAGAGGAGGGCGCAGGCCCGATGGTTCAACTGCTCAACCGCGGGCTTCCTTGAACAGCACGGCGATGCCCGGATGGTAGTTGCCCGCGTCGCTGTGCAATTTGCGATAGGCGTAGGGGAAATACCAGGCCACGGCGCAGGTGTGTTCCTTTTGCAGGTCGTCGACCATGTCCTGCAATTCTTCGGGGCTGGCGCTGTGCTGGGCTTTTTGCGGGGCGACGAAGAGGCAGCCGAGCTTGAGATCGCTGGCGTAGCTGATGCGCTTGGCATCGACGGTGATGTCGAGCAGGGCCTGGGTCAGGTTGAGGTTGTTGACCCGTGGCCAGCGTTGCGTGGCCTGAATGAATGCGCGGTCTTCGCTGCCGGCAATCAACAGATCGGCGCGGGCATTGCGTTCGCCTTCTTCGTTCTGTTTGCGCGTGGCGGTGTCGTTCAGCGTGACCATTTCAGCCATCCACGCCGCTGCCGAGAGCAGGCCGAGATTGGCTTTTTCGTCGTGCCAGTACGGCGTGTCGTTGTCGCCGCGAACGGTGTTGTAGCGATCGATACAGTCAAACCAGCGTTCCAGCACCGGGCGCAGAAATTCCAGGCGCGGGTTGCTGATGATCATGCCTTGCATCGTCGTCATCCTTATTGTTGTAGTGGGCTTTTCGGAAAAAGCATGGCTCTTTGATATCACTTGTCACAGTCTGGCACAAGATTGCCGCTGCACATTTGATCAGCGGCAGTTATTCGCGCGCAAAGCGCCTCTTCAATTGACGCTCCACCCCCAACCCTCTAACCTTCGCCGCTTGTTTCAGGTGCTCTGTGGCCCCGCGTCGACAGAGTGAAACAGGGAAGCCGGTGAGGGTGGTCTTCAAGCGAAGCCACGACGATCCCGGCGCTGCCCCCGCAACGGTAAATGAGTGAAAACTGCGCCTTGAGCCACTGCTTCGAAAGAAGCGGGAAGGCGCGCAGTCCGGCGAAACGCCGCTCATGAGCCCGGAGACCGGCCTGATCCATCTCAGCGGCATCACGGTGGGCGATGCCAGGCTTTTTGCCGTCTATTCTTGTGCCTGCCCGCCGTTATCCAGCCTCAACGGAGAGCTCCCCCCATGACTGATTCCCCCGAGCGTGACGAACGCCATCTGGCGCGCATGCAGCGCAAGAAGGCCGTGATCGACGAACGCATTGCCAACTCGCCCGACGAATGTGGCCTGGTGCTGGTGCTGACCGGCAACGGCAAAGGCAAAAGCAGCTCGGCATTCGGCATGCTCGCCCGTGCCATGGGCCACGGCATGCAGTGCGGCGTGGTGCAGTTCATCAAGGGCCGCAACAGCACCGGCGAAGAATTGTTTTTCCGCCGCTTCCCCGAGCAGGTGCGTTTCCACGTCATGGGCGAAGGTTTCACCTGGGAAACCCAGGATCGCCAACGTGACATCGCCGCGGCGACCGCCGCTTGGGAAGTCTCGCGCGAATTGTTGCGCGACCCTTCGATCGGTCTGGTGGTGCTCGACGAATTGAACATCGCCCTCAAGCACGGCTACCTCGATCTCGATCAGGTGCTCAGCGATTTGCAGGCGCGTCCGCCGATGCAGCACGTGGTGGTCACCGGTCGCGGCGCCAAGCCGGAAATGATCGAGATGGGCGACACGGTCACCGAGATGGGCATGCTCAAGCACGCCTTCCAGGCCGGGATCAAAGCGCAGAAAGGCGTCGAACTTTGAAGCAACCACGTCACTGCCCGGCGGTGTTGATCGCCGCGCCGGCCTCCGGTCAGGGCAAGACCACCGTCACCGCTGCACTCGCCCGTTTGCATCGCAATCAGGGGCGTAAGGTGCGCGTATTCAAATGCGGTCCGGATTTTCTCGACCCGATGATCCTCGAGCGCGCCAGCGGTGCGCCGGTGTATCAACTGGACATGTGGATGGTCGGCGAGCAGGAAAGTCGCCGGCTGTTGTGGGAAGCCGCCGCCGAAGCCGACCTGATTCTGATCGAGGGCGTAATGGGCCTGTTCGACGGCACGCCATCCAGCGCTGATCTGGCGCGCCACTTCGGTGTGCCGGTGCTCGGCGTGATCGACGGCACCGCCATGGCGCAGACCTTTGGCGCCTTGGCGCTGGGCCTGGCGAAGTATCAGCCGGACTTGCCGTTCGCTGGCGTGCTGGCCAACCGCGTCGGCACCTTGCGCCATGCGCAATTGCTCGAAGGCAGCCTCACCGAAGGTTTGCGCTGGTACGGTGCGCTGTCCCGCGAGACCGGCATCGAATTGCCGAGCCGCCACCTCGGTCTGGTCCAGGCCAGCGAATTGAATGATCTGGATCTGCGTCTCGACGCGGCTGCCGATGCGCTGGCCAGCAGTTGCCAAGTTGCGCTGCCCCCCGCCGTTGAATTCGCCGCGCCTGACCTCATCGCCGCCGAGCCCTTATTGAAAGGTGTGCGCATCGCCGTCGCCCGCGATGAAGCCTTTGCCTTCACCTATGGCGCCAGTCTCGATCTGCTGCGGGCGATGGGCGCCGAGCTGCAGTTTTTCTCGCCGATCCGCGACACGCAATTGCCCGAGGCGGACAGCCTGTATTTGCCGGGCGGTTATCCGGAACTGCACCACGTCGCGCTGGCGCAAAACACCACGATGCTTGCAGCAATCCGCGCGCACCACGCGGCGGGCAAGCCGTTGCTCGCCGAGTGTGGCGGCATGCTTTATCTGCTGGATTCGCTGACCGACGTGGAAGGCACCCGTGCTGAGCTGGTCGGTTTGCTCAAGGGCGAGGCGGTGATGCAGAAGCGTCTGGCGGCGCTGGCGTTGCAGGCGGTTGAGCTGCCGGAAGGTTCCTTGCGGGGGCATACGTATCACCATTCGCTGACCACCACCGAGCTGACGCCGATTGCCCGTGGGCTGAGTCCCAATGGCGGGCGCGGCGCTGAGGCGGTTTATCGCGAGGGGCGGATGACGGCGTCGTACGTGCACTTTTATTTCCCATCGAATCCGACTGCGATTGCGGCATTGTTTGCGCCAGACCGTGAAGCCGCCTTCGCGAGCAAGCTCGCTCCCACAGTGAATGGTGAGCTTCCTGAAGAAATGCGATCTCCTGTGGGAGCTGGCTTGCCAGCGATGGGGCCATGACCGACAACACCTTCTCCGAAGCCGAACGCGCAGCGGTCTACAAGGCCATCGCCGAACGCCGCGACATGCGCCACTTCACCGGTGGCAGCGTCGAGCCGCAGTTGCTGCGTCGTCTGCTCGAGGCCGCTCATCAAGCGCCGAGCGTCGGCCTGATGCAGCCTTGGCGCTTCATCCGCATCAGCGATCGTGCTCTGCGCGGGCAGATCCGCGATCTGGTGGAAGAAGAGCGCATCCGCACCGCCGAAGCCCTTGGCGAGCGCAGCGATGAGTTCATGCAGCTCAAGGTCGAAGGCATCAACGACTGCGCTGAGGTGCTGGTCGCGGCGCTGATGGACGATCGCGAAAAACACATTTTCGGTCGGCGCACGTTGCCGGAAATGGACATGGCCTCGTTGTCCTGCGCGATCCAGAATCTGTGGCTGGCCTCCCGCGCTGAAGGCCTGGGCATGGGCTGGGTCTCGCTGTTCGAACCGCAAGCCTTGGCGGATTTGCTCAAGTTGCCGGTCGGTGCCAAGCCGCTGGCGGTGTTGTGTCTGGGCCCGGTCAGGGAATTCTATCCGGCGCCGATGCTGGTACTTGAAGGCTGGGCGCAGGCGCGGCCGCTGAACGAGCTGCTGTACGAAAATTATTGGGGAGTGAGTCAATGAGTGTGGCGTTGCTGAGTGTCGCCGCGGTAGCGCTGGATGCGCTGCTCGGTGAACCGAAACGCTGGCATCCGCTGGTGGCGTTCGGCAATTTTGCCGGGCGCATTGAGCAGCGCTTCAACGCCGGCGGTCGTGGCTGGCGCAGCCATGGCGTGACCGCGTGGGTTATCGCGGTACTGCCGCTGACCTTGCTCGCCACAGCATTTTCCTGGGCGCCCTATGTCGGCTGGATTGTCGAGATTCTCGCGTTGTATTGCGCACTCGGCATGCGCAGCCTCGGCGAACATGTCGCACCGGTTGCGGCGGCGTTGCGCGCCGATGATCTGGACGAGGCGCGCAAGCGTGTCGGTTATCTGGTCAGCCGCCAGACCGATGAACTCGACGGCACTGCGGTTGCCCGCGCCGCGACTGAGTCGGTGCTGGAGAACGGCAGCGATGCGGTGTTCGCTGCGCTGTTCTGGTTTGTCGTCGCCGGCGCGCCGGGCGTGGTCCTGTATCGCCTGAGCAATACCCTCGATGCGATGTGGGGTTATCGCAACGAACGCTTCGAACGTTTCGGCTGGGCGGCGGCGAAAATCGACGACGTGTTGAACTACATTCCTGCGCGTCTGGTGGCATTGACCTACGCGCTACTGGGCAAAACCCGCCTCGCGCTCAAATGCTGGCGCACCCAGGCGCCGCAGTGGGACAGCCCCAACGCCGGCCCGGTGATGGCGGCCGGTGCCGGTGCGCTGGGTGTCGAGTTGGGTGGCCCGGCGATCTATCACGGCGAACTGCATGAGCGCCCACAATTGGGCGAAGGTGCGCCGGCGGATGCCGATTCCATTGACCGTGGCTGGCAATTGGTCCAGCGCGGCGTATGGTTATGGCTGCTGATGCTTTGCCTGGGGGCGGAATTTTATGCTTGAGCACGGTGGCCGGTTGCGCAAGGCTGCACTCGATTACGGGATTGCCGAGGCCGACTGGCTCGACCTGTCCAGCGGCCTTGCGCCATGGCCGTTCCCGATCCCGGAGATCCCGCTGCGCGCCTGGGCGCGCTTGCCGGAAACCGACGACGGTCTGGAACAGGCCGCCTGCGATTATTACGGCGCCGCGCAGGTGCTACCGGTCGCCGGCTCGCAAATGGCCATCCAGCTGCTGCCGCGTCTGCGCCGGGCCGGCAAGGTCGGCGTGTTGTCGCCGTGCTATGCCGAGCATGCCGAAGCGTGGCGGCGCAGCGGTTACATCGTCCGTGAAGTGCTCGAGCAGGAAGTCGAATTCTTTCTCGACAGTCTTGATGTGCTGGTGGTGGTCAATCCGAACAATCCGACCGGCCTCAGCCTGACCCCGGCGCGCCTGCTCGACTGGCATGCGCGGCTGGCGCAACGCGGCGGCTGGCTGGTGGTCGACGAAGCGTTCATGGACAACACGCCGCAACTGAGCCTGGCGCCCTATGCGCATCAGGTCGGGCTGGTGGTGTTGCGTTCGTTCGGCAAGTTTTTCGGTCTGGCCGGGGTGCGCCTCGGCTTTGTGCTTGCTGAGCGCAAGTTGCTCAAACTGCTCGCCGAACAGGTCGGGCCGTGGGCGGTGAGCGGGCCGACGCGGGTGCTCGGTACGGCGTGCCTGCAAGACACCGAGGGTCACACCCGTCAGCGGATTCGCAGCGATGAAGCGAGCGAACGGCTGGCGGCGCTGCTGACCCGTTGCGGTTTTGCACCGCAGGGTGGCTGCGCGCTGTTTCAGTGGCTGATCACCGAGCACGCCGAAGCGCTGCACGAATTCCTCGCCCGGCGCGGCATCCTCCTGCGCCTGTTCAGCCACAACAGCAGCGTGCGTTTCGGCCTGCCAGCGGATGCCGCGCAAGAGCTGCGTCTCGAAAAGGCTTTGCAAGCTTTCACCAAGGACCATCCATGACCACTCTGATGGTGCAAGGCACCACGTCCGATGCTGGCAAAAGCACTCTGGTGACGGCGTTGTGCCGCTGGGCCACCCGCCAGGGCGTGGCGGTGGTGCCGTTCAAGCCGCAGAACATGGCGCTCAACAGCGCAGTCACCGCTGACGGCGGCGAGATCGGCCGCGCGCAGGCAGTGCAGGCGCAAGCGGCCGGTCTTGAACCGCACACCGATATGAATCCGGTATTGCTCAAGCCCAACAGCGACACCGGCGCGCAGGTGATCATTCATGGCCGCGCGGTGACGACGATGAACGCCGTCGCCTATCACGATTACAAGGCCATCGCGATGCAAGCGGTGCTCGCCTCGCACGAGCGACTCAGCGCTGCGTATCCGCTGGTAATGGTCGAAGGCGCCGGTTCGCCGGCGGAGATCAATCTGCGCGCCGGTGACATTGCCAACATGGGCTTTGCCGAGGCGGTGGATTGCCCGGTTTTGCTGATCGCCGACATCAATCGCGGCGGCGTGTTTGCGCATTTGGTCGGCACGCTGGAATTGCTCTCGCCGAGCGAACAGGCGCGGGTCAAAGGCTTCATCATCAACCGCTTTCGCGGCGATATCGCCTTGTTGCAACCGGGCCTCGACTGGCTGGAGCAGCGCACTGGCAAACCGGTGGTCGGCGTCTTGCCCTACGTGATGGACCTGCACCTTGAGGCCGAGGACGGCATCGACCAACGCCAGATCGACAAGGCCGAACAGGTCTTGAAAGTAGTGGTGCCGGTGCTGCCGCGCATCAGCAATCACACCGACTTCGACCCGCTGCGTCTGCATCCGCAGGTGGATCTGCAATTTGTTGGCCCGGGCCAGGCGATTCCTGCCGCCGACCTGATTATCCTGCCGGGCTCGAAAAGCGTGCGCAGTGATCTGTCTTATCTGCGCGCCAATGGTTGGGACGCGGTGATCAATCGGCATCTGCGCTACGGCGGCAAGTTGCTGGGGATTTGCGGCGGTCTGCAGATGCTCGGTGAACAGGTGCACGATCCGCTTGGGCTGGAAGGCGCTGCCGGCTCCAGCGCCGGTCTGGGGCTGCTGGCGTTCGAAACGCAGCTCGAAGCCGACAAGCAATTGCGCAACGTGCGCGGGCGGCTGGCGTTGGAAAGCGCCGCAGTCAGCGGTTACGAAATACATGCTGGCGTAACCAGCGGGCCGGCGCTGGAGAATCCGGCGGTGCATTTGGACGACGGTCGTTGCGATGGTGCGCAAAGTGCCGATGGTCAGGTGTTTGGCACCTATCTGCACGGCTTGTTCGAATCCCCCGAGGCGGGCGCGGCGTTGTTGCGCTGGGCGGGCTTGAGTGATGTGCAAGAGGTTGATTACCACGGCTTGCGCGAGCGTGATATCGAGCGGTTGGCGGATCTGGTGGAGAAGCATCTCGACACCGGGCTGTTGCGTCAGCTCTGCGGGATTTGAGTTGTCCGGGCTCGCGATAGCGCCGGTCGCCTCAATACATAATTTTCAGGATGTCCTCATGCTCCAATTGATCCTCGGCGGCGCCCGCTCCGGCAAGAGTCGTCTGGCGGAAAAACTCGCTAGCGACAGCCATCTGGCGGTCACCTACATCGCCACCAGCCAACCGCTGGACGGCGAAATGAATCAACGCGTCGCCCATCACCGCGCACGCCGCCCGGCTGAATGGGCGTTGATCGAAGAGCCGCTGGAACTGGCCCGCGTGCTGCGCGAATCCGCTGGCGCCGAGCGCTGCCTGCTGGTCGATTGCCTGACGCTGTGGCTGACCAATCTGCTGATGCTCGACGACGCCGAACGTCTCGCCGCCGAGCGTGAAGCCTTGCTCGATTGCCTGGCGTCGTTGCCGGGCGAAATCATTTTTGTCAGCAACGAGACCGGAATGGGTGTCGTGCCGCTGGGCGAATTGACCCGCCGCTATGTCGATGAAGCCGGTTGGCTGCATCAAGCTCTGGCCGAGCGCTGTCAGCGAGTTGTCCTGACCGTCGCCGGCCTGCCCCTGACTTTGAAAGGACCTGCGTTATGAGCCCGACCTGGTGGCTGAACCCGTGCAAAACCGTGAACCCGGACATCATCGCGCAAGCGACCGAGCGCCAGCAGCAACTGACCAAACCGGCCGGTTCGTTGGGGCGCCTTGAATCGGTGGCCGTGCAACTGGCCGGTCTGCAAGGTCAGCTCAAGCCAACGCTGGAGCAAGTCTGGATCGCGATTTTCGCTGGCGACCATGGCGTGGTAGCCGAAGGCGTATCGGCTTATCCGCAGGAAGTTACCGGGCAGATGCTGCTCAACTTTGTCAGCGGCGGCGCGGCGATCAGCGTGCTGGCGCGTCAGCTCGGTGCGCAACTGGAAGTGCTCGATCTGGGCACGGTGAACCCGGCGCTGAATCTGCCCGGCGTGCGCCATCTGAACATTGGCGCGGGAACGGCGAACTTCGCTCAGAGCGCAGCGATGACTCGGGCGCAGGGCGAATCGGCCTTGCAGGCGGGTCGCGACAGCGTCTTGCGCGCGAAAGCCGCCGGCACCCAGTTGTTCATCGGCGGCGAGATGGGCATCGGCAATACCACGGCGGCCAGTGCGCTGGCCTGTGCCTTGCTCGATTGCCCGGTGGCGCACCTGACCGGTCCCGGCACCGGGCTGAATGCCGCTGGCGTCAGCCACAAGGCGCAAGTCATCGAACGCGCTCTGGCGCTGCATGCCGCACAGCGTGGCGATGCCTTGCAGACACTGTTCAATCTCGGCGGCTTCGAGATTGCCGCGTTGGTTGGTGCCTATCTGGCGTGCGCGCAGGAAGGCATTGCGGTGCTGGTCGACGGCTTCATCTGCACGGTCGCGGCACTGGTCGCGGTGCGCTTGAATACGGCGTGTCGCGAGTGGCTGTTGTTCGGCCATCGCGGTGCCGAGCCGGGCCATCGTCATGTGCTGGAAACCTTGAGCGCCGAGCCGCTGCTGGAGCTCGGCCTGCGCTTGGGCGAGGGTAGTGGCGCGGCGTTGGCAGTGCCGTTGTTGCGCCTGGCCTGTGACCTGCACGGGCAAATGGCGACGTTCGCCGAAGCAGCCGTGGCGGATCGCCCGGCATGAGCCTGCGCCTGGATCTGCTGCGCCACGGCGAAACGGAGCTCGGCGGCGGCTTGCGCGGCAGCCTCGACGATGCGCTGACTGAAAACGGCTGGACGCAGATGCGTGCAGCGGTGGTCGACGGCGGGCCGTGGGATCGTATCGTCAGTTCGCCATTGCAGCGCTGCGCGCGCTTCGCTGCTGAACTCGGCGAGCAACTGAACCTGTCCGTGCATCTGGACAAGGATCTGCAGGAACTGCATTTCGGCGCGTGGGAAGGGCAGAGCGCGGCGGCGTTGATGGAAACGGATGCCGAAGCGCTGGGGCTGTTCTGGGCTGATCCCTATGGCTTCACGCCACCGCAGGGGGAGCCGGTCAGCGCGTTTTCCGCGCGGGTGTTGGCGGCGGTCGCGCGATTGCACGCGGCTTACGCCGGCGAACGGATTCTGCTGGTCAGCCACGGCGGCGTGATGCGTTTGTTGCTGGCGCAGGCACGAGAGCTGCCACGTGAACAGTTGCTCAATGTCGAGGTCGGCCACGGCGCGCTGTTTGCGCTAACGGTCGCTGCGGACGGCGCGCTCAAGGAAGGTCACTGAGATGTTGCCGCTGTGGATCGCCTTGCAGTTTCTCAGCAGCCTGCCGATTCGCCTCCCGGGCATGCCCGAGCCGCAACAGCTCGGCCGTTCGCTGCTGTTTTATCCGCTGGTGGGATTGCTGTTCGGGCTGATCCTCTTCGCGTTGAATCTGTTGTTGGCCGGCGCGCCGATGTTACTGCATGCGGCGCTGTTGCTGACCGTGTGGGTATTGCTCAGCGGCGCGCTGCACCTCGATGGCCTGGCCGACAGCGCCGATGCCTGGCTCGGCGGTTTTGGTGATCGTGAACGTACGCTGACGATCATGAAAGATCCGCGCAGCGGGCCGATCGCGGTGGTCACGCTGGTGCTGGTGTTGTTGCTGAAATTCGCCGCGCTGCTGGCGCTGATCGAGCAAGGGCATACCTTGGCGCTGATCATCGTCCCGGTGCTCGGGCGAGCGGCGCTGTTGGGGTTGTTTCTGACTACGCCGTATGTGCGTGCGGGTGGCTTGGGTCAGGCACTGGCCGATCATCTGCCGCGTAGAGCGGGGTGGTGGGTGCTGGGGTTGAGTGCGCTGGGCTGCGTGTTCATCGCGGGTATTGGCGCGGTGCTGATTTCGCTGGTCGGGTTTGTCTGGCTGCGGCGTTTGATGATGCGGCGGTTGGGCGGGACTACCGGGGACACGGCGGGGGCGCTGCTGGAATTGCTGGAGATGGGGGTGTTGGTCGGCCTCGCTCTGGTCTGAAGGATTTGCGTTGATGATGCCGGCCCCTTCGCGAGCAGGCTCGCTCCCACCTTCGAAATGCAATCCCCTCTGGGAGCGAGCCTGCTCGCGAAGGCGGCCTCACCGGCAGCAATGATGTTCAGAGTAAACTCATCTGTAACTTGATTTAACACACTCGCGGGTATATACACGCATCATGCTTCCTTCTCAGTGTTTGTGCACTAACCTGCGTCGCGCCGCGCGTGGCGTCAGCAGGCATTACGACGGCGCTCTCGACGGCTTCGGGATCAACGTTGCCCAGTATTCTCTGCTGTGCAATCTGCAGCGGCTGGAGCAACCGAGCATTTCCGAACTGGCAGAGGCCATGGGCCTGGATCGCAGCACTTTGGGGCGCAATTTGCGTGTGCTGGAGGGCGAAGGTCTGGTGGCGCTGGTCGAAGGCGAGGACATGCGCAACCGTATCGTGCGCCTCACCGAAACCGGCGTGCAGCGCCTGGCAGCGGCATTGCCGGCGTGGGAAGCGGCGCAACAGCGGCTGATCGACCGCCTCGGTGCCGAGAAGCGCGAAACCTTGCTCAAACTGCTCGACGAACTGGCCTGACGCCGGTTTTTTCGCGCTCAAGCGGGTATATACCCGCGACTGGAGAATAACAATGACATCGATGTGGCGTACGTGCGGTTGGGTGTTGCTGGGGAGTGCGCTGATCCTGGCGTTGTCATTGGGCGTGCGCCACGGGTTCGGTCTGTTCCTGTCGCCGATGAGCGCGCAGTTCGGCTGGGGCCGCGAAGTGTTTGCCTTCGCCATTGCCCTGCAAAACCTGATCTGGGGCCTGGCGCAGCCATTCACCGGCGCCCTGGCCGACCGCTTCGGCGCGGCGAAAGTGGTGCTGGTCGGTGGGATCCTCTACGCGGCCGGCCTGGTGTGCATGGGCCTGTCTGATTCGGCAGTGACTCTGTCACTGAGTGCCGGCCTGCTGATCGGTATCGGTCTTTCGGGCACTTCGTTTTCGGTCATTCTTGGTGTTGTGGGTCGCGCTGTGCCGCCAGAGAAACGCAGCATGGGCATGGGTATCGCCAGCGCCGCCGGTTCGTTCGGCCAGTTTGCGATGTTACCGGGCACGCTGGGCCTGATCGGCTGGCTCGGCTGGTCGGCCGCATTGCTGGTGCTAGGCCTGTTGGTGGCGATGATTGTGCCGCTGGTGAGCATGCTCAAGGACAAACCGCTGCCGGTGCTTGGCCATGAACAGACTCTTTCCGAAGCGCTGCGTGAGGCCTGCTCGCACTCTGGTTTCTGGCTGCTGGCGTTCGGCTTTTTTGTCTGCGGTTTTCAGGTGGTGTTCATCGGTGTGCACTTGCCAGCGTATCTGGTCGATCAGCATCTGCCCGCCAGTGTCGGCACTACGGTGCTGGCGTTGATCGGACTGTTCAATATTTTCGGCACTTACACCGCCGGCTGGCTTGGTGGCCGCATGTCCAAACCGCGTCTGTTGACTGCGCTGTATCTGTTGCGCGCAGTGGTGATCGTGCTGTTCCTGTGGTTGCCGGTGACGACCACCACGGCGTATCTGTTCGGCATGGCCATGGGCTTCCTGTGGCTGTCGACGGTGCCGTTGACCAACGGTACGGTGGCGACCTTGTTCGGCGTGCGCAATTTGTCCATGCTCGGCGGCATCGTCTTCCTGTTCCATCAGCTCGGCTCATTCCTTGGCGGCTGGCTGGGCGGGGTGGTGTACGACCGTACCGGGAGTTATGACTTGATCTGGCAAGTGGCGGTTCTCTTGAGTCTGCTGGCGGCGGCGCTGAACTGGCCGGTGCGCGAGCGTCCGGTGGCCCGCCTGCAAGCCGCTGCGAGCGCAGCATGAACCGGATATGCACGCGGGTCGTTGTTGTCGCACTGGCGGCAGCGCTGTTGGCGCTGGTGTGGTGGGGCTGGCAACGCGGCGGTCTGGCGCTGATGCAGTTGGGCATGGGCATTTGCTAGATGGCAGCGTGGCGAGTAACGTCGAAGCCTGATGACTGCCCAAGGAAATTCGACATGTTGATGCGCTGGTGTGCTGTTCCCGCGTTGCTGATGGCGTTGACTGGCCTGGCCCAGGCCGCCGATTGTCCTGAGCTGCTGCAAGGCTCGCTGCCCAAGCTGCGCGCCAAGGAATCCATCGATCTGTGCAAGCAGTACGCCGACAAGCCGCTGGTGGTAGTCAATACCGCCAGCTTCTGCGGTTTCGCCCCGCAGTTCGAAGGCCTCGAGGCGCTGAACAAGCGCTACAAAGCGCAAGGGCTGGAGATGCTTGGCGTGCCGTCGAATGACTTCAAGCAGGAGTCCAAAGACAGCGCGGAAACCGCCAAGGTCTGCTACGCCAACTATGGCGTGACCTTCAACATGACCGAGCCGCAGAAGGTTCGCGGCGACGACGCCACGCATCTGTTCCAGGTGCTGGCCGCGCAGAGCAATGCGCCGAAGTGGAATTTCTACAAGTACGTGGTCGACCGGCAGGGCAAGGTGGTGGCGAGTTTTTCCAGTTTGACCAAACCGGATGACCCCGAGTTTATCGCCGCGATCGAAAAGGCCATTGCCTCCAAACCGCTGAAGCCCTGAAGCCTTGTGATGATCCTGTAGGAGCTGACGAGTGCAACGAGGCTGCGATCTTTTGAACTCGAATTCAAGATCAAAAGATCGCAGCCTCGTTGCACTCGTCAGCTCCTACGGGTTGTACAAATTTTCAGACATGAAAAAGCCCCGCCTCTGCGAAGAGAGCGGGGCTTTTTCGTGGGCGAGGGGTTAGCCTCGCCACGGTGCATCAGAAGCGGTAAGTCGCGCCGACACCGAAGCCGTTTGCCGAGTTTTCATACTTGGCATCGTAAGTCTGGCCACGCGCGTTTTCGTTGCGGATGTTGACCGACTCTTCTTTGAGGTACGAGTACGCGACGTCGATGGTCAGGTCGTCCGTCGGGCTCCAGCCGGCACCGATACTGAAGATGGTGCGGTCGCCAGTCGGGATACGCGGCGAGCGGTCTTCGTTATTGGTTGGCGACTGGTCGAAGGTCAGACCGGTACGCAGTACCCATTCCTTGTTCAACTGGTACGAGGTACCCACGGCATAGGCCCAGGAGTCATGCCAGTTCTGGTCTTCGTTGATCGAACCGAACTGACCGGCCAGCAGAGGCTGCACGCCGGAGTTCTTCACGGTGATCTTGTCCAGCTGGCTCCAGCGGGTCCAGGTGGTACCGGCGTAGACATTCCAGCGATCGTTGATTGCCTGGGTGACCGACAGGTCCACGGATTCCGGCGTGGTGATCTTCAGCGAAGCGTCGTACTTCTGGTTGGCGCCAACGCCCACCAGCGCCAGAGCGTTGTAGTTGACCTTGGTGTCGCCTTCGAGCTTGTAGTCGACCTTGGAGTGATAGGTCAGGCCGACACGGGTGGTGTCGGTGGCCTGCACCAGCAAGCCGACGTTGTAACCCAGCGCGGTATCGTCACCCTTGATCTTGACCTTGCCGTCCGGCAGTGCCTGGGTGATCGACAGGTTGGATTCCAGCGAGCCGTCGATGCGGTTGATGGTCGGGCCGAAACCGATCGACACCTTGTCGTTGAAGGCGTAGCTGACGGTTGGCTGGAAAGTGATGACTTGCACTTCGGACTTGCTGCCGAAGTAACGACCGGCGAAGCCGTTTTCGTAATCCGTGATCAGACCGAACGGTACGTACACACCGAGACCGAATGCCCAGTGGTCATCGATCGGTTTTACATAGAAGCCCATAGGTACAGCGGTGAAGGGCACCATGTCGCCTTTGTTGCTGCCGCCGTTAGGGCTGGAGCTGGCGTTGCTGATATCGGTGTGTGCATCGACAACGGCGACACCACCGGTGACTTGTTCGCGCTTGATGCGCGCCATGCCGGCCGGGTTGCCGTAAACAGTGCTTGCGTCGTCGGCAGAAGAAGATCGCCCGGCAAAACCAGTCCCCATCCCACTGATGCTTTGTTCGTTGAGGGCAAAACCTGCCGCGAAGATTTGTGTAGAGGCAAGGGTAACGGCGAGGCTAAGGGTGGTTTTGAGCATGACTTTTTTCATTATTAGAACTCCTGGTGATCACCGGGGCGAAAATTACCAACATTTTCGTCCCAGCGCTATAGCCTGTATGCCTTGAGTTAGAGCGGTTTTGTAGGACAATCCGACCAAAATGGCGACCTGATGTGAGAACTTGTGAAACCGCCCGGTCAGCAAGCGACCTGATTCAGCGGTGAAACACAGGTTTGCCAGGCATAGGTGAAGTCGCGCAAACGGCCTTGCGGTTGAAAGGTCTGGCGCCAGATACGCGCCATGCCGAGCAGGTCGGTCGGAGCGGGGAGGGTGGGGTTTTGTTCTTCTACCAGCAGCCAGGCGATGGCCGTGGCGTAACGCAGGTTGACGGTCAGTTCCAGATGCGGACCGCTGAGGAATGCATGCTGACTGGCAAGGCCGCGCACCAGGCTGGCGCGCTCCGGATCGAGTGCCAGATAATCATCCCAGAGGGCCTGATGCCGATGCTCGGCAATCCGGTAGAGGCCATGGCCACGGCGGTCATGCAGGGCAGATCCGAGGGCGGACTGGCTGGCGGCGATACCCAGCAGCAGGGATTCGGCAGTTGCGCAGTGGCGTCCCAGATAAATCAGCGTGGGACGGATCACATAGCGGCACAGTTCGCTGGCAGCGATACCCATAACACCCTCGGTTCTTGTTGTTGAGGGCGAGTCCTGAAGGGGCCTTGGCAGCAGTGGATCGACTCAGGCTCGCCGCAAGCGGGTCAAGCCGCTTGAGTTGAAGTGTAGTGTCATATTCAGCGTGTAAAGGTCTGTTTTTAAAATATTTCCGCCATCGCATCCTGGGCGTTAGATCGGAACATGCTTAGAAGCGCAGCGCTAAAAGTGAAATATCAGGCAATAAAAAGCCCCGCTTTTCAGCAGGGCTTTGCTTTTGCAGCCTGTCCGGCTTTCAGGCAACCAGTGCCTGACGGGTACGCTCGATCACGGCCTGCAGCGGTTCGGCGCTGGAGTATTGATCGGGGTACAAACGCTCGCTGTGACGAGCGATACCGTGTTCATTGACCACGGTGAAGCTGAAGCAGCCTTTGCGAGCGGCCATGATCAGGCAGTTCATTGGAGCAAAAGCGTTGGTTAGGGTGCGAATGGCATCCTGAGTCTGGATTTGAGTAGACATAGTTATTAGGTGTTCCTACAAATGACACGGATAAGAACCGTGCAACGTTAAAACGTTCCAGTAACGTTGATCACCATTGATCGAACGAAGAACCCGACTGGAACAAAGCAGCCAGTTTGAAGCGCTGATAAATGTGCGCGCTTGGGCTGGCAGGTAGGTACTTAGGAGGACAGGCATCACAGCGAGGGCAAAGGTTCTGGGCCCGGGGTGAAGATCCTGATCAATTTGCAGGTTGGTTCGGTCAGAGTAAGTGTTCTTCGCAACGCCCTTTGTTTTCGTTCAAAGGCAGCGTCGTCGCAAGATTTACCTGGAAACCATCGAGGGGTCGTTCCCGCTTTTTTCGGCAGTGTCTTCCTGTTGGAAGTTGACCGTGGGGAGATGTTCGACCGGAATTGACTTTCAGCTTGGTACTAACGCCGCGGATAATAACGGATCCGTTCGGGCGAAGCAAACCCCATGACCCAAAAAAGGATCACAGGGAGAGGTCGTGTCGCACCGTCCGTCGGCGTGCTGGCTTTTCGCAGAGCCTTTGGGTCGCTCGCAGCTGCGCAAAATGACCCGAAAAAGCGCACGCATATAACCGGCTCACAGGTACTTGTGCACATTAGTTGCGCAGAGCGTAACGCAACTGTCACATCGATCCTGACTCCAGTCGCTGCCTGTATCAAAAGTTTAAGTCAATGAAAAATATCGTCTTTTTTTGTTGGTGAAAAAATCGTCAGTTTGACTGCGAGCCCCATTCCATAAGGCTTTGCGGGGATCGTAGAGCGGTTGTCCACTGACTTATCCACAGCTTCTGTGGATTGTCCCTAGCGCTTGCTCTAGCACGGGCGTGCCGGGTTTTTTTCGACTTTACCTGTAAGAAAAAGAGAGTAAAGTGGCGCGCCTTCCGATCTGTCCCGCAGTGCTTTATGAAGTTTCGCTCAGTATCAGACTCTGTTACCTCCAATCCGACCTCTGTTACCGCTCCCAAGCGTTTTTCCGTGCGTGTTGCCGAATGGCTGCTCGATGCGCCGCGCCTGAGCGACAGTCCCAGCGCCAAGCACCTGGCCGGCCGTCTGCTCAAGCAACCGGCCCGAGAAGGCGTGGTCGCCGCACAAAGCCGCCTCGGCCAATTGATTTGCCGGGAGTGCGGCAATGCCCGTGACCGGCGTATCGGTCAGGAGCTGCTGCGTCAGGCCGCCCGTGCCGGTGACCGTCGCGCGCAGCAGGAACTCGGTCTGATCGAAGACTGAGCTGTCCAAGCCCTGACACCTTGGTTAACCTTCAGGCTTTATCCGATTGGCAGGAGTCGCTATGGCTATGGACTTGACCAGCGTATTGCTCGGTCTTGCGGCGGCAGGGTTGCCGCTGCTGGCGCTGGCCTGGCAACTGCAACGCCGGGCCAGCAATGCCCAGGCCGATCTGGCCTTGCTCGAAGAGCGCCTGGCCATGGCGCAACTGGCCCAGGACGGCCTCACCGCGCAGCTTGAAGCGAGCCGTGATGAAATCGCCGATCTCGGCCAGGCCAACGCCGCCAAACAGGCAGACCTCGCCGCCCTGCGCCGCGAAGTCGAATTGCTGCAGATCGAGCGCGACGACGCCCGCGACGCCTCCCACGCCTGGAACCTCGAACGCGCCAACAAGGACGCCGAGTTACGCCGCCTCGACGCCCACGCTGCCTCGCTGAGCGCCGAACTGCGAGAGCAACAGGAAAGCCATCAACAACGTCTCAACGACCTGCAAGGCTCACGCGATGAACTGCGCGCGCAATTCGCCGAGCTGGCCGGCAAGATCTTCGATGAGCGTGAGCAGCGCTTTGCCGAAACCAGCCAGCAGCGGCTCGGGCAGTTGCTTGATCCGTTGAAAGAGCGCATCCAGTCCTTTGAAAAACGCGTTGAAGAAAGCTATCAGGCCGAAGCCCGCGAGCGCTTCTCGCTGGCCAAGGAGCTGGAGCGTTTGCAGGCGTTGAACCTGCGCCTGAGCGACGAAGCGACCAATCTGACTCGCGCGCTCAAGGGCCAGAAAACCCAAGGCAATTGGGGCGAATTGATCCTCGAGCGCGTTCTTGAGCACGCGGGTCTGGAGAAGGGCCGCGAGTATCAGACTCAGGTCAATCTCAAAGGCCCGGACGGCGAGCGCTTCCAGCCCGATGTGATCATTTATCTGCCCGGCGACAAGCAAGTCGTGGTCGACTCGAAAGTCAGCCTCACCGCGTATCAACAATATGTTGCGGCTGATGACGACACGTTGGGGCAGATCGCGATCAAGCAGCACGTGTTGTCGCTGCGCAATCATGTCAAAGGTCTGGCCGGCAAGGATTACAAGCGTCTGGAAGGCTTGCACAGCCTCGATTTCGTTTTGCTGTTCGTACCGATCGAAGCGGCATTTTCTGCGGCATTGCAGGCTGAGCCGTCGCTGTTCCAGGACGCTTTCGACCGCAATATCGTGATCGTCAGTCCGACTACGCTGCTGGCCACGTTGCGGGTGATCGACAGTTTGTGGAAGCAGGAACGGCAGAGCCAGAATGCCCGGGAAATCGCCGAGCGCGCGGGTTGGCTGTACGACAAGTTCGTGTTGTTTATTCAGGATCTGGACGAAGTGGGCAATCGTCTGCAGCAACTGGACAAGGCTTACAGCTCAGCGCGCAACAAGCTGACAGAGGGGCGCGGTAATCTGGTCAGCCGCAGTGAGCAGTTGAAGTTACTCGGTGCGCGGGCGAGCAAGAGCTTGCCGGCGGATTTGCTCGAGCGGGCGATGACGGATGTTGATGGGTTGGTTGAGTTGCCTGAGTAGGCGTCGTTTTTTGGGCTGATTTTGGGGGCATATCCGTTGCTGCGGTGATGGCGGCTGGCGGTTTCGCCCTTACGGCGAGTCACCTTTTTCAAACGCCGGAGTGCCGGCCCAGCAAAAAGGTAACCCAAAAGGCTTGCTCCTACGTTCGGCCCTCGCAGGCTCGGGTTCCTTCGCTGCG
>NZ_RCOD01000035.1:0-25427 GCF_004307505.1 Pseudomonas sp. Sample_11 | reverse complement strand
CCTCTAAACCGGCCCCTCACCCCTTGGCACACCTCCTGCTATAGCCCTGGCAGGCTGCGTTCCGACGCGCTCCACAAAAACAATTAAACGAAGGATCCTTCAATGGATAACTCCAACGCCCTGCCCCTTGGGTCGGCTGCCGTGCCGGCCAAACCGAGAACCACCGCGAGCCGGATCAAATCGATCTTCAGCGGCTCTGTCGGCAACATGGTCGAGTGGTACGACTGGTATGTGTATGCCGCCTTCTCCCTGTACTTCGCCAAGACCTTTTTCCCCGCCGGTTCCACCACCGCGCAACTGATGAACACCGCTGCGATCTTCGCCGTGGGCTTCCTGATGCGTCCGATTGGTGGCTGGCTGATGGGCATGTACGCCGACAAGGTCGGGCGCAAGAAAGCGCTGATGGCCTCGGTGTACCTGATGTGCTTCGGCTCGCTGCTGATCGCCCTGAGCCCGAACTATGAAACCATCGGCATCGGCGCGCCGATCCTCTTGGTATTCGCCCGCCTGCTGCAAGGCCTGTCGGTCGGTGGCGAGTACGGCACCTCGGCGACTTACCTGTCCGAGATGGCGACCAAGGAACGTCGCGGCTTCTTCTCCAGCTTCCAGTACGTGACGCTGATCTCCGGCCAGCTCATCGCCCTCGGCGTATTGATCGTGCTGCAAAACATGCTGACCACCGAACAGCTCTACGCGTGGGGCTGGCGCATTCCGTTCGCCATCGGCGCGCTCTGCGCAGTGGTAGCGCTGTACCTGCGTCGCGGCATGGAAGAAACCGAATCGTTCACCAAGAAAGAGAAGTCCAAGGAAAGCGCGATGCGCACCTTGATGCGCCACCCGAAAGAGCTGTTGACCGTGGTCGGCCTGACCATGGGCGGCACCCTGGCGTTCTACACCTACACCACCTACATGCAGAAATACCTGGTGAACACGGTCGGCATGAGCATCTCCGACTCGACCACCATTTCCGCCGCCACGCTGTTCCTGTTCATGTGCCTGCAACCGATCATCGGTGGCCTGTCGGACAAGATCGGTCGTCGCCCGATCCTGATCGCCTTCGGCGTGCTCGGTACGATCTTCACCGTGCCGATCCTGATGACCCTGCACACCATCCAGACCTGGTGGGGCGCGTTCTTCCTGATCATGGCGGCGCTGATCATTGTCAGCGGCTACACCTCGATCAACGCGGTGGTCAAAGCCGAATTGTTCCCTACCGAAATCCGCGCCCTGGGCGTCGGCCTGCCGTACGCGCTGACCGTGTCGATCTTCGGCGGCACTGCCGAATACATCGCGCTGTGGTTCAAGAGCATCGGCATGGAAACCGGTTACTACTGGTACGTCACCGCGTGCATTGCCGTGTCGCTGCTGGTGTACATCACCATGAAAGACACCCAGAAGCACTCGCGGATCGTCACTGACTGACCGCACCGCATCGCTGGCAGGCCACAAAATCTGTGTCCTGCCACGAACCCTACGGGGTCTCGCGTCTGGCTGGAAATATGCGCCGGGTCCTTGCACTATGGCTGCATCCGAATGCAGCCCAGGAATCCGCTCCCCATGCCCGATGACATCCACTTCTACGAACCCGCCAACGGCCACGGCCTGCCTCACGATCCGTTCAACGCCATCGTCGGCCCGCGCCCCATCGGCTGGATTTCCTCGCAGGATGCCGAAGGCCGACTCAATCTCGCGCCGTACAGTTTCTTCAACGCGTTCAACTACGTGCCGCCGATCATTGGTTTTTCCAGTGTCGGGCGCAAAGACAGTCTGAACAACATCGAGCAGACCGGGGAGTTCGTCTGGAACCTCGCCACGCGCCCGTTGGCCGAGCAGATGAACCAGAGCTGCGCGATGGTCGCGCCTGAGGTCAACGAGTTTGAACTGGCAGGGCTGACGACCGTGGCGTCAAAGCTGATTTCGGTGCCTCGGGTCGCCGAAAGCCCGGTGTCCTTCGAGTGCAAGGTCACGCAGATCATCCAGCTGCAACGCGCCGATGGCGAAACCGTACCGAGCTGGCTGATCCTCGGTGAGGTGGTTGCGGTGCACATCGCCAAATGGCTGCTGAAGGACGGCATCTACGACACCGCCGCCGCACAACCGATTTTGCGCGGCGGCGGGCCGGCGGATTATTTCCAGCTGGGGCCTGAGGCTCTGTTCAAGATGTGGCGCCCGGGCGCACAGAAGTAATTACCAGATCAGCTCGGCGTCATCGGTGACGCCCTTGAGCTTGTCCAGCTCGTTGATGGCTGCATCATCGGCAGCAATGGCGCCGGGAAACACCTGCTCATCGAGCAACTTGTGAAAGCGTGGTGCGCCGCCATCGACCAGGGCCTTGACCGCGATGGCCGCGTAATAACCCTTGTTGCCGCCCAACTCGACGGGGACGACTGCGGAGACTGCTTCGAAGCGTTCAAACTCTTTACGTGCCATGTCGCGGATCCTGGCTCAATCAAATAAGCCGGACATTAAACCCTCAACCGGCAAGTTTGTGTATCGGCGCGGCGCATTGACCGAGGGCCTGCGCGGCGGAAACGTCCCTGAAGGTGTGGAAGTCGAGGCTGTTGACCACCAGGTCCTGGACCAGCTCGGCGAAGACTTCCATTGACGGACTGTTGAAATACGTCGTCATCATCTGTTGGCTGCTCCAGTAGCCGCTGACCAGCCACAGGTCGGCGTCGCACTGCGATTGTTGCAGGGAAAAACTCAGGCAGCCGGGCGCCGCGCGCGAGACCTCAATCAACGCGCTCAGGCGCACACCGAGCTCCGCCGAGCGCCCGGCCTGGGCACGAACGAAGGCCATATGACTGACAGGCATTTGCTTGGACATGATCAACCCTCCATGAAATCGCGTGGCAGCCGGGGGACGGGCTGCGACTGAAGCAAAGATTAAGGGCCGGGGCCGCCGCGCCGTTAGTCGATTCCTGCCTTCGCGTTGCACAATCCTGCGAGACTGCGCAGACGACCTGTAACAACCTGTAGACACGCGCAACACGTCTGTCATACGGGTTTTGTGTAGGCGCTGCCGAAGGCTGCGATCTTTGGCTTTTGCCTTGAAGATCAACGGATCGCAGCCTTCGGCAGCTCCTACGGAATCGTCTGGCGGGTGACCTGCGTGCACCTGCGGGCAGAATCAGGCAAGCATTTGGCAGAATGTGTCTACCGCTGCTGCTTGCACAAACATATGCTCTGCTGCATTCCCCCTCACTTGCCGAGGATGCCGCGCATGACGTCATTCGATCGTTTTCAAGCCGAACCCAGCGCCGACATGGAAAAGCAGCGCGCGGAGCTGGCGGCGATCATCCGCCGCAACACCAGCGACGATGGCAGCTACCAGACCGCGATCGGTTCGCTGGTGATGTCGCGCCACACCCAGTCCCATGACTTTGCCCCGGTGCTCGCGCAGCCGGCGCTGTGCATCATGGCGCAGGGGCGCAAAGAGGTGCGCCTGGCCGACGAGTTCTTCAACTACGACCCGCTGAATTATCTGGTGGTATCGGTTTCGATGCCGCTCAGCGGCCGGGTGGTCAATGTCTCGCCGGAAGAACCGATCCTCGCCGTGCGCCTCGACATTGACCCGACCGAAATCACCGCGCTGATCGCCGACGCCGGCCCGATGGGCGTGCCGACGCGGCCGACCGGACGTGGTCTGTACGTGGAAAAAATCGACAGCGCCATGCTCGATGCGGTGCTGCGTCTGGCCCGGCTGCTCGACGCGCCGAAAGACATCGCCATGCTCGCGCCGCTGATTCGCCGGGAGATTCTCTATCGCCTGCTGCGTAGTCCGCAGGGTCATCGTTTGTATGAGATTGCGATTGCCAACAGCCAGAGCCATCGCATCAGCCAGGCCATCAAATGGCTCAACGGCAACTTCGAGCAGCCGCTGCGCATCGATGATCTGGCCCGGGAAGTGAATCTCAGCGTGTCGACGTTGCATCACCGTTTCAAGGCGATGACCGCGATGAGTCCGTTGCAGTACCAGAAGCAACTGCGCCTGCAAGAGGCGCGGCGGCTGATGTTGACTGAAGGGCTGGAAGCCTCGGCGGCAGGGTATCGGGTGGGCTATGAGAGTCCGTCGCAGTTCAGCCGTGAGTACAGCCGACTGTTTGGTGCGCCACCGTTGCGGGACCTGGCGCGGTTGCGGCTGTCGGTGTAACTCCATAGAGGCCCCTCACCCTAGCCCTCTCCCAGAGGGAGAGGGAACCGATTGGGGGATATTGGAGAGGTTCAGCGACTTGCGATATCGGTGCTGAATCCGGAATCAGCCAAGCCAGGCCAACCCGGCGTTGGGTTGATGACCTTCAAATCCATAATCGACTCGGTTTTTCAGGTCGACGGAGAACGCAAGACGCCTCGGTCAGCTCCCTCTCCCCCCGGGAGAGGGCTGGGGTGAGGGCAAGCTTCTACACCGCGCGCACGACGTGCTTGATCTCCAAAAACGCCGCCAACCCCCAAGGCCCCAGTTCGCGGCCGACACTGCTCTGCTTGTACCCACCCCAAGCCGTCTGCGGGAAGATCACCTGCGGTGCATTGATCCACACCAGCCCTGCCTGCAAGGCATTGGCCACGCGATCCGCCGTTGCAGCATCGCGCGTCACCACACTCGCGACCAGGCCGAACTGCGTGTCGTTGGCCAGCGCAATCGCCTCGCTCTCACTGGCGAAACTGCGCACACACACCACCGGCCCGAAAATCTCTTCACGCCATAACGCGCTGTCCAGCGGCACGTCGGTGAACACCGTCGGTTGCAGAAAATAACCGCGCGGCAAATGCGCCGGACGATTGCCGCCGCACACCAACCTCGCCCCGGCGCTCAAACCGCGATCAATATGCCCAAGCACCCGCTGGTACTGCGCCTGATTGACCAGCGCGCCCATCTCCACATCCGCATCAAACGGATCAGCGACTCGGATCGCCTCCACACGTTTTTGCAGGCGCTGAAGAAATTCGTCCATCAATGCCTCGGCCACCAGCACGCGACTGGTGGCCGAGCACATCTGTCCGGCGTTGAAGAACGCGCCGCCACACGCCAGTTCCACCGCCAGTTCCAAATCGGCATCCGCCAGCACCAGCAAGGAAGATTTGCCACCCAGCTCCAGGCTCACACCCTTCACGGTTTCGGCTGCGCGTTGCATCACCTGCACGCCAACCGCATTGCTGCCCGTGAAAGAGATCTTGGCGATACGTGGATCCGCCGACAACGGTGCGCCCACCGTCAGACCAGTGCCGCAGACCAGATTGAACACGCCGTCGGGCAACCCGGATTCAACGATGATCGCGGCCAGTTCCAGCTCCGGCAGCGGCGTCACTTCAGAAGGTTTCAGCACCACGCAGCAACCGGCGGCGAGCGCTGGCGCCAGTTTCCACGCGGTAGTGACCATGGGGAAATTCCACGGCACGATCAGCCCGACCACACCGCAGGGTTCACGCCGCAAGCGTGCGCTGAAATCCTCGCTGGGCAGCGGCACGTTGCTGTCCTGCCCGGCGTCGAGGCCTTCGGCGAGTTCGGCGTAATAGTCGAACGTGGCGATCACGTCATCGACATCGATGGCCGCTTCGAACTGCGGTTTACCGTTGTTGCTCGACTGCAGGTTCATCAAGTGATCGCGACCGTTGCGCACGCCGTTGGCAATGTTGCGCAGGATCGCAGCGCGTTCGGCGCCGGTGGTTTTCGACCAGTGTTCGAACGCCTCGGTCGCCGCGCTGATCGCCTGGTCGACGGCCTGTTCGTCACCGCCATTGACGGTGGTCAGCAGCGCTTCGGTAGCGGGATTGATCACCCGTAGATGCTCGCGGCCCGACGACCATTGACCGTTGATGTAGACCCCGTCGAGTGTGGTTGGAAAACTGATCATTGGGCCACCGCCTGCATCCACTGGTTCTGGTCGATTTCAATCAGCGTCGGGCCTTGCCGGTCCGTCGCTTTACGCAGCGCTGCGCGCAATTCGTCGATGCTGCTGATGGCTTGCGCGGCGCAACCGAGGCCCTTGGCCACGGCGACGAAATCCGGGGTGTAGATGTCCACGCCGACCGGTTCGATGGCGCGGTTGACCATGTACTTTTTGATCTCCTCGTAACCCTGGTTATTCCACAGCAGCACGATCACCGGCACCCGTGCTTCAACGGCGCTGGCCAGTTCCGGCAGGGTGAACTGCAAGCCGCCGTCGCCGATCAGGCACACTACTGGCGGTCGCGCGCCGTTATCGAGTTGGCCGCCGAGCCACGCACCAATCGCCGCCGGCAACGCATAGCCGAGGGTGCCGTAACCGGTGGATGCGTTGAACCAGCGACGCGGACGCTCGGGGTTGAACGTGAGGTTGCCGGTGTACACCGGTTGCGTGGAATCGCCGACGAACACCGCGTCAGGCAGCTCGTGCAGGACGGTTTCGAGGAAACGCGTCTGTGCCAGCGTTGGCGCATCCCAGCTCGCCGCCAATTCATTACGCAGGCGCGTGGCGCGAACCTGGCCCCAATCATTACGACGCTCGGCCAGCGGCTTTTGCGTCAGCATGCTGAGCAAGGCTTGTGCGGCATTGCGCGAATCAGCGACCAGTGCGACGTGCGGCGGGTAGTTGCGCACGGTCTGATCGGCATCGATGTCGATGCGCAGCAGCTTGCCGGGAATCTCGAAGCCGCCGGCGAAAGTGACGTCGTAATCGGTCTCGGCCAGCTCGGTGCCGATCGCCAGCACCACGTCGGCTTCAGCGACCAGTGCGCGGGTGGCGACCAGGCTCTGCGTCGAACCGATCAACAACGGATGGCTGGTCGGCAGCATGCCTTTGGCGTTGATGGTCAGCGCCACTGGAGCGTCGAGCAATTCAGCGAGTCGGGTCAACTCCGGCGCCGCGTCGATAGCACCGCCGCCGGCGAGAATCAGTGGACGTTGCGCGGTGGCGAGCAGTTCGCTCATGCGGGCCACGGCTGCCGGTGCGGCGCCGGCGCGATCGATATTCACCGGCAGGCTGGCGAGCAACTCATCGGCCTCTTCCACCAGCACGTCCAACGGAATTTCGATGTGCACCGGACGCGGTCGCCCGGCCTGGAACAGCGCGAAAGCGCGAGCAAGCACCACCGGCAGTTCGGCAGCGGACATCAGCGTGTGCGAGAACGCTGCGACGCCGCCGACCAGTGCGCTCTGGTTCGGCAGTTCATGCAACTTGCCGCGCCCACCGCCCAACTGACTGCGCGACTGCACGCTGGAAATCACCAGCATCGGAATCGAATCGGCGTAAGCCTGGCCCATGGCCGTGGTGATATTGGTCATGCCCGGGCCGGTGATGATGAAACACACACCGGGTTTGCCGCTGGTGCGCGCGTAGCCGTCAGCCATGAACCCGGCGCCCTGTTCGTGGCGAGGCGTGACGTGGTTGATGCTTGAACGCGCGAGGCCTCGGTACAGCTCGACGGTGTGCACACCGGGAATGCCGAACACCTGCTCGACCCCGTAATTCTCCAACAGCTTGACCAGTACTTCGCCGCACGTTGCCATGTTGATTGCCCTTTCATTCACTGAACACTCCCTGTGGGAGCGAGCCTGCTCGCGAATAAGCGGTCCAGCCAACATCCGTGTCGAACCTTGAACCGTCTTCGCGAGCAGGCTCGCTCCCACAGGGTCCGTGGAGTGCCCATTGGAACGGCGCGCAACTGGCAGCAACAATCGATTAAAAGTCATACTAGCCATGTCGCCACGTCATACCTCGGATCGCCATGAAACGCCTGCCACCCCTGCCCGCTCTGCATACGTTCTGGATCACCGCGCAATGCTGCAACTTCACTCGCGCCGCCGAGCAGTTGCACATCACCCAGGGCGCGGTGAGCCGGCAGATCGCCGGGCTCGAAGAACAGCTCGGTTATCCGTTGTTCATCCGTCTGGCCCGAGGTCTGGCGCTGACGGCCGAAGGCCGCGAATGGCTGCCGCGAGTGGAAAAGGTCTTCGGGCTGATCAGTGAAGCGACCGAGCAGATCGGTCAGACGCGGCAAACCTTGCAACTTAAGGCACCGAGCTGCGTGATGCGCTGGCTGCTGCCGCGTCTGTTGCAATGGCAGAAGGAACGCCCGGACGTGCCGGTCAAATTGACGGCCTCGCTGCAACACGGCGTGGATTTTCAGCGCGAGCAATTCGACGCCGCGGTGATCTACGGCCCGCCGCCGGACCATTCGCCAGGCGCACTGCATCTGTTCGACGAGCAACTGACACCGGTCTGCTCGCCGCAATTGCTCAAGGGTTCGCCGGCGCTGAATTCACCGCAGGATTTGCAAGAGCATCTGTTACTGCACCCGACCCACGACATTCAGGACTGGTCGGTATGGCTCGATGCAGCGGGATTGCGATTGGGCAACCTTGGCAGCGGGCAGCATTTCGAAACGCTGGATCAGGCGATGTCGATGGCCTCGCACGGCACGGGTGTGGCGATCGGGGACTGGTCGCTGATTGGTGATGATCTGGACGCCGGGCGGCTGGTGATGCCGTTTGCGTTGAAGGTGAAGACGGGGTTGGCGTATTACGTGGTGGTGCCTGCTGGAGCCGAACCCTCGCCGCAACTTGAGGAGCTGATGCTCTGGCTGGTTGAGCAGGCACATACCCGCTGAACACCGCTATACCCCTGTAGGAGCTGCCGAAGGCTGCGATCTTTTGATCTTGATCTTGAAAAGCAAAATCAAAAGATCGCAGCCTTCGGCTGCTCCTACAGGGACAGCATTTCAGATCAGTAACCGACGGTATAACGCTGGCGCGAATGCTTCGGCGTTTCCACTTCGTCAATCAGCGCAATCGCGTAATCGGCAAAGGTGATCCAGCTGCGTCCTTCGGCACTGACCAACAGATGATCCTTGCCGACGCGATACTGGCCGCTGCGTTCACCCTCGACAAACTCCGCCGACGGCGACAAAAAGGTCCAGTCCAGTTCCTGCTCCTGACGCAACGCATCAAGAAACGCCGCCCCCGCGCTCGCCTCGGCTTTGTATTCGGCCGGGAAACCGGCACTGTCGATCACCCGCGTGTCATCCGGCAGCAACAGCGAACCGGCGCCGCCGACCACCAGCAAGCGCTTCACGCCCGCCTGTTTTACCGGTCCGACAATCGCCGAGGCCGGGACGGTGGCGAAATGCGCTGCGCTGATCACCACGTCGTGACCGGCCACCGCCGCTTGCAGCGCCGCCGAATCCAGCACGTCGAGGCTCTTGCTGACGACACCGGCGCGATCACCGACCTTTGAGGTATCGCGGGCAATGGCGGTGACGCTGTGGCCGCGACGCAGGGCTTCTTCCAGCAGTTGGCTACCGGCACGGCCGGTGGCACCAATGATTGCGATCTTGCTCATGACATTCTCCAGTTGGCTTGAAAATGCTGCGTGTTCAGGTTCGGCTTACCACTGCATCTCGCCCTTGGCGACTTTCGCGCTGAGCTCCAGCGAACTTTCTTCGCCCAGTTGCGGGTAGCGTTTTTTCATCGCTGCGATCAGTGCAGCGGAGTCTTTGGCCTTGGCGGTTTCGGCATCGAAGGCCTTGATGTAATCGGCGGTGAATTTCACGCTGGCCAGCGAGCGGCTGCTGTCACCCAGGTAATGACCGGGCACCACGGTTTGCGGTTTCAGGCTTTCGATGGTGTGCAGGGTGTGCAGCCAGTCGGCGTGGGATTGCGCGGTCTGGGTGTCGGCCATCCACACATGAATGTTCTCGGCGACCACTACGCCACCGACCACTGCTTTGAGCGACGGGATCCATACAAAGCTGCGATCCGGTTGCTTGCCGTCGAGGCCGATCACCTGCAATTGCTTGCCTTCGAGGGTCAGGCTGTCGCCCTTGAGCACGTCCGGGACGACGGTTTTCGCCGGCACGTCGGCGCCCATTTTCGGTCCCCAGTAGGCCAGTTTGCCGTCGACGGTGTGCTTGATGTGATCGACAGTCGGCTGCGAAGCCAATACTTTCGCCTGCGGGAATGCTTTGGTCAGGGTGTCGAGGCCGAAGTAGTAATCCGGGTCACCGTGGCTGATGTAGATGGTGGTCAACTGTTTGCCACTGGCGCGGATCTTCTCCACCACCTGTTCGGCCTGGGATTTGCCGAATTGCGCATCGACCAGAATCGCTTCTTTCTCACCGCTGACCAGCACCGAGCTGACCGGGAAAATCGCCTCGGTGCCCGGATTGTAGACATCGAGGCTCAGCTCGGCGGCGGATGCATGGGCGGCAAAGCCGAAAAATGCTGCGGCGAGCAGAACGCGTTTGAAGGGGGTGAAGCCGATCATTTGTTGCTCCGGATTACCAATGCCAGTCTGGCGATGCAACAGAGCTTAGTTGCCAGACTCAGTACAAAAAATGCGATGCTTGGACATAGTTTGTTTCTGAAAGCGGGCAAATCATGGATCGGCTTCAAGCAATGCGGGTATTCGTCACGGTGGTGGACCTGGGCAGCCAGTCGGCGGCGGCCGACCACCTCGACCTGTCGCGGCCGGTAGTGTCGCGCTATCTGGCGGAGCTGGAAGACTGGGTCGGCGCGCGGCTGATGCACCGCACCACGCGCAAATTGAGCCTGACCGCCGCCGGCAGTGAGATCCTCCCGCGCTGTCGGCAGATGATCGATCTGTCGCAGGACATGCAGGCCGCCGTCAGCGAACCCGAGGACGCGCCGCGCGGATTGCTGCGGATCAGCGTCAGCACCTCGTTTGGCCAGGCGCAACTGGCCGATGCGGTCGCGGCGTACGTCAGGCTTTACCCCGGCGTGAGTATCGATCTGCAAATGCTCGACCGCACGGTGAATCTGGTCGATGAACGCATCGATCTGGCGATTCGCACCAGCAATGATCTTGATCCGAATCTGATCGCCCGGCGCCTGACCGTGTGCCGCTCGGTCATCTGCGCTGCGCCGGCTTATCTGCTTGAGCATCCGGCGCCGCAGACGGTTGAGGATTTGAGCCGACACAACTGCCTGACCCATTCCTATTTCGGCAAAAGCCTGTGGCATTTCGAGGAGGATGGCGAACCGGTTTCGGTACCGGTGCAGGGCAATATCAGCGCCAACGAGGCCAGCACCCTTCTGCGCGCAACCCTGGCCGGCGCGGGCGTGGCGATGCTGCCGACCTACCAGGCTGGCGTGCATATTCACAACGGCGAACTGCTGCGTTTGCTGCCACACGCAGAACCGCGCCAGATGAATATCTACGCGGTGTACGCCTCACGCAAACACATGCCGGCGGCACTGCGCAGCATGCTCGACTTT
Source organism: Pseudomonas sp. Sample_11 (assembly GCF_004307505.1). NCBI lineage: Bacteria > Pseudomonadati > Pseudomonadota > Gammaproteobacteria > Pseudomonadales > Pseudomonadaceae > Pseudomonas > Pseudomonas sp. Sample_11. The sequence continues at coordinate 14,215 of NZ_RCOD01000035.1, read as the reverse complement.
CTGGTTCAGCGTTTCCCGGAGAACCCAGCCTGGGATGTGGGATTGTAAAAGTCAAAAGATCGCAGCCTTCGGCAGCTCCTACATTTGGAATGCGTTTCCACTGTAGGAGCTGCCGAAGGCTGCGATCTTTTGATCTTGTTCTATGCTCAAAGTAATACCGCAAGGTAGACGTTCAGAGGTCGAACACCATGAACATCAAAACAAAAAGGTACGCCGCCATTTTCATCACCTGCGCCGCCACGCTGGCGCTGTACGGCACCGCTGCCTGGCGGGTCGAGCAGTTGCGCCAGCTGCCGCGCGAGTATGCGAGCTGCAACTATGAGCGGTGCATACCGCACAATGCCACGCTGAACGCATTGCGCTGATAGACCTGCGCTGGAATGCAACCCTGTGGGAGCGAGCTTGCTCGCGAAAGCGGTGGGTCAGTCAGCCTGTTTGTTGGATGACACTCCGCCTTCGCGAGCAAGCTCGCTCCCACAGGTGTTGGGTGGTGCTTTTAAGGTTGCTGCTCGGCCTTCAAGCGGTCGCGGAATGCCTTTGGCGAAATCCCCACCCGGCGGCGGAACAGCCGGGTGAAGTTGGTCGGATCGGAAAAACCCAACAGCTCCGACATCTCGTAAATCGTCATGCTGGTGTAGGTCAGCAGGCGCTTGGCTTCCAGCAACTGACGCTCGTGCATGATCTGCAACGCCGGTTGCCCGGCCAGTTCACGGCAGGTGCCGTTGAGGTGCGACACGGAGATGCCCAGGCGATGGGCGAGGTCTTCGACCTTGACGTGCTGGCGGTAAGTCTCTTCCACCAACTGAATGAAACCGTTGAGGTATTCGCGTTGGCGTTGCGGTCGTTGGCTGGCCTTGTGCCGAACGATCGCCTGGCGGCTGACCCAGACCATGATCACGCTGACCAGCGAATGCATGAGCATTTCCCGCGCCGGTTGATGGCCGTTGTACTCGGCCTGCAACGCTGAAAACAGGCTGTTGAGATAATCGCCATCCTTGCCGGCCGGGTAGTTTTCCGCCCGAGCCAAGGCGTGTACCGAATCGCCCAGTTGCGCCTGCAAATGGTTGATCAGCGGCGTGGCCAAGGTGACGATGAAGCCTTCAACATCCTCGGAAAAACGAAAGCCATGCACCGATAACGGTGGCAGCACCTGAATCGCCGGCGTCTCGAGTTGCGTGCGCTGGCCTTCGATTTCGAGCTCTGCCTGACCTTTGAAAACGAACAGCAGCTGGCACAGATCCGCGTGGCGGTGAGGTTTGATTTCCCATTGATGTTCGCGACTGCGCGAGGAAATGGTTTCACAGTGCAGCAAGTCCGGGGTCGGCCAGTCCAGGCTTTCACCGTAGAGCTTGAACACCGGAATCGAAGGCAGGTCAGGCTTGTTCATCACTTCAATCCAGGTTTCGGAATGGACGGCGGGCGATAATCGCACCGATTGGCAGAATGTACAGGTATCGGCTCAGTTTTCACCTTCAATTGACAGACCCGCAAGGGAAAAATGCAAGCACTCGATCCATAAAATCATTCACCGGCTGTTGCTGCGTGAAGCTTGCGAGTCATAAAAACAATGAAAACCCTGAAAACCCAAGTCGCCATTATCGGCGCCGGTCCTTCCGGACTGCTCCTCGGCCAGCTGTTGCACAACGCTGGCATCGACACCCTGATTCTCGAACGCCAGACGCCCGATTACATTCTTGGGCGCATCCGCGCCGGTGTGCTTGAGCAAGGCATGGTAGAGCTGCTGCGGGAGGCCGGCGTCGGTCAGCGAATGGATGCCGAAGGTCTGGTTCATGGCGGCTTCGATCTGGCGCTGGACGGGCGTCAGGTGCACATCGACCTGCACGCGCTGACCGGCGGCAAAACAGTAATGGTCTACGGCCAGACCGAGGTCACCCGCGACCTGATGGCCGCTCGTCGGGAGGCCGGCGCGCCAACAATTTATCAAGCGAGCAATGTCGTTCCCCATGGCATGAAAAGCGACGAAGCTTTTGTCACCTTCGAAAAGGACGGTGAAAGCTGGCGCGTTGATTGCGATTACATCGCCGGTTGCGATGGTTTCCATGGCGTCGCGCGGCAGTCGATTCCGGCCGATTGCCTGAAGATTTTCGAGCGGGTCTACCCGTTCGGCTGGCTGGGCATTCTCGCCGACACACCGCCGGTCCACGACGAATTGGTCTACGCCCGCCATGAGCGCGGCTTCGCTTTGTGCAGCATGCGTTCAGCCACGCGCACCCGCTATTACCTGCAAGTGCCGGCCGATGAAAACGTCGATGACTGGAGCGATCAGCGTTTCTGGGATGAGCTGAAAAAGCGCCTGCCGGATGCCCTCGCGGAAAAACTGGTGACCGGTCCTTCGATCGAAAAAAGCATCGCGCCGCTGCGCAGTTTTGTCGTCGAGCCAATGCAGTACGGGCGCATGTTTCTCGTCGGCGACGCTGCCCATATCGTCCCGCCCACTGGCGCCAAGGGCTTGAACCTGGCCGCCAGTGATGTCAGCACGTTGTTCAATATTCTGCTGAAGGTGTATCGCGAAAATCGCACTGATCTGCTGGAAAAATACTCGGAGATCTGCCTGCGCCGAGTATGGAAAGCCGAACGGTTTTCCTGGTGGATGACGTCGATGCTGCATCGCTTCGACGATCACGATGAGTTCAGCCAGCGCATCAGCGCTTCGGAACTGGACTATTTTGTCAGCTCGCAAGCCGGGCAAAAAACCATTGCAGAAAATTACGTCGGGCTTCCGTACGAGGCTATCGAATAGCCTGCTATCGACTTACACTGGCGAGCACTTACCCGCTCGCCTTGTCCATGCGGGTCAATCACCGCCCGCAGGTTTTCCGTGACCACTCTCAATCAGCCTGAAACGCCCAAACCGGCCATTCGCAGCGTGCTGGTCGCCTTGATGATGGCGATCTTCCTCGGTGCGCTGGACCAGACCATCGTCGCCGTGTCGATGCCGGCGATCTCTGCGCAATTCAAGGACGTCAGCCTGCTGGCCTGGGTGATTTCCGGCTACATGGTGGCGATGACCGTGGCGGTGCCGATCTACGGCAAGCTCGGCGACCTGTACGGGCGGCGCAAACTGATGCTGTTCGGCATGGGCCTGTTCACCCTCGCCTCGCTGTTCTGCGGCATGGCGCAGAGCATGGAACAGCTGGTACTGGCGCGGATTCTTCAGGGCATCGGCGCCGGCGGCATGATCTCGGTGAGTCAGGCGATCATCGGCGACATCGTCCCGCCGCGTGAACGCGGCCGCTATCAGGGTTACTTCAGCAGCATGTACGCGGTGGCCAGCGTCGCCGGTCCGGTGCTCGGCGGCTACATGACCGAATACCTGTCGTGGCGCTGGGTGTTTCTGATCAACCTGCCGCTGGGGCTTGGCGCCTGGTGGGTGGCACGGCGCAACCTGCGCGGCTTGCCGATTCCGCAGCGTAAACCGGTGATCGATTACTTCGGCACGGTGCTGATGATCATCGGCCTCACCACATTGCTTCTCGGCATCACCGAAGTCGGCCAGGGTCATTCATGGCGCAGCAGCGAAGTGCTCGGCCTGTTCGCTTGTGCCGTGGTGGTATTGGCGCTGTTCGTCTGGCATGAACGCCGGGCGCGCGAGCCGTTGCTGCCGATGCACCTGTTCGCCAATCGTAATGCCCTGCTGTGCTGGTGCACGATCTTCTTCACCAGTTTCCAGGCCATCTCGCTGATCGTGCTGATGCCGCTGCGTTTTCAAAGCGTCACCGGCGCTGGCGCCGACAGCGCCGCGTTGCACTTGCTGCCTCTGGCGATGGGCTTGCCGATCGGTGCCTATTTCGCCGGCCGCCGCACCTCAATCACCGGACGCTACAAACCGCAGATTCTCACCGGGGCGATCCTCATGCCGATCTCGATTCTCGGCATGGCCTTCAGTCCGCCCCAAGCAACCTTGCTCAGCGGTCTGTTCATGCTGCTCAGCGGCATCGCCGGCGGCATGCAGTTCCCGACCTCGCTGGTCGGCACGCAGAACTCGGTGGAACAACGCGACATCGGCGTCGCCACCAGCACCACCAATCTGTTCCGCTCACTGGGCGGCGCGGTGGGCGTGGCGTTGATGTCGGCGCTACTGCTGGCGTTGCTGCACGATTCCAGTTTCGCCCACCTGGCGAACAGTTCGCTGATCAGCGAGGGGCATTCGGGCAACGTCCTGCTCGATGGCCTGAACGCAGCACCCGGCGAAGCGCAGAACGCTTTGCGCGCGGAGCTGCTGGTGACCTTCCGCCACCTGCTCTGGGTCAGCACGGCAGTGTCGTTGCTCGGGCTGGCAGCGGCGATTGCGATGCCGAACAACCTGCTGCGCGGGCGGGAGCACGGCGCGAAATGAGCCTTTTGCGCTGATCGTTCCCACGCTCTGCGTGGGAATGCCTCAACGGACGCTCTGCGTTCGGCCCTGGATGGGACGCAGAGCGTCCCGGGCTGCATTCCCACGCGGAGCGTGGGAACGATCATCGCGCGCTCAAGGGCTGTAGTAGCCCACCGCGACGAGGAAATGCCCGACCTTTTTCAGGTACGCATGCTTGTCCTCGATCTTGCCGGTCACCGGGTTTTTCCAGCGGTATTCATATTCGCCTTCATCCTGCTTGCCGATCAGCGCCAGAATCGGCTCGCCCACCGGCTTGCCTTCCGGGTCCTTGACCTTGCCAAAATCAGTGTTGATCAAGCGCAGATTGGTGCCGTGGGCGACATAGCGCTGGTTGTTCAGATCGACCACGAAGACATACAGGTCATCCTGCAAGTAACCGCCCTTGAGTGAGTTGATCGCGGTCAGCGTGCCCTTCTCGTCCTTGGTCAGATCCGTCGCGGCTTTGTCCAGCAAGGCCTTGGCCTGCTCAGCCGAAGCCCGTGGCAGGTAGTAACCCACCGCGAGAATGCGCTGCCCGACGCGCTGATAGAACACATGCTTGCGCTCGACCTTGCCGTCGGCCCAGTTCTGCCAGCGGTATTCGGCCTGCTGGATGCCATTGCCTTCCGGCACTTTCAGCGCATCCTTGAACGCCTTCTGCAGATCCGGCCCGAGCACTTCGCTGACATCACGGCCGATCAGCGCCGATGACGGCCCGCCACTGGCAAGCATGACGCCTTTGGTGTCGAGGACGAACACGTAGCGATCCTTGTCGACGAACTCACCCTGGCGGCTGAACGCGGCAAACGCCTTGTCGCCATTGTCGTGGTAGTAGGCCAAGGCTTTTTCCAGCAGGGCGATGGCGGCCTGACTGTCATCCTTGGTGGCGGTGGCGGCGCTGGCCTGGCCGAAGCCGGCCAACAGAATCAGGCCGAGCCAGGCCACTTTATGCAAAAACCCCATAGCGCATCCCTCGTTCTTTTTGGTGTTTCAAGAGCGTAGACGGCTTGGGCTGATGTACGAGTATTCAGAATGATGCAGGGGATTACAGGCCCCTGTGGTAAGGGGACAAAGCACTCCAGGCAACAGATCAGTCGCTACGGGCGGGAATTGATCTGCTGCTGCAGGTTCTGGATCTGCGCCTGCAAGGTATTCAGGTTGCGGGTCATCTGCGCGCGGAACGCATCGAACTCGGCAGTATTGCCGCCACCCTGTGGCGCTGCCGGGCGGTTGTCCTGCTGACTTTTCAGCACCACGATGTCCTGCTCCAGACGATCGATCGCCGCGCTCGGATTGCCCTGTTTCTTCAGCGCGGCGATATCGGCGCCGAGGCTTTTGAACTGGGCGTCGAAAGCTTTCAACTGCGCATCGACCTTGCTGGTATCGGCCGGGGTGCTTTTAATGGTCGCCAGCTCGGCGCTCAAGGCTTTGACCTGAGCCTGCAACTGCGTATTGGCGTTCTGCTGTTCGGTGGTCTGCGCGGTCATCTGCGCCAGACGCTTGTCCAGTTCGCTGGCCTGACCAGCCACGCCTTGCTGCTGCTTGCTCTGGTCGAGCAGCTTGCCTTCGAGTTGCTTGATTTGCAGCTTCAGCGCTTCGCTGTCGCTGCTGACGTTGCTCTGGCTGGCGACGACCTTGCCGGAAATATCCTGCAGGCGCCCTGCCGCTTCTTCGCTGATGCGGGCGAAGCTTTCCTGGGTGGCGACCAGTTGCTGCTCCATCAGCGAGATCTGCTGGAAGCTCCACCAGGCCAGACCGATGAAGGCAAAAAACAACGCGCCGACCAGCGCCCACAGCGGCCCGGTGCTGGCGGCCTTGACCTTGACCACTGGCGCGCTGCGCGAATGCACGGAAGTGCGGGGGCCGGGCGCGATGTCATCGTCATCGAACGGGTCGGCGCGCAGGCTTGGCACGTTATCGAAATCGTCGTCGTGGGCATCGTTTCGCATGGACATTGAGGCAACCTTTGGCAAACGCGGTGATGGCTAAATGCTGCGAAGTATAACCGCCGCAGCCGCAGGCATTGACCCTCAACCCGCAAGGCGGTTCATTGCCGCCCGGCCGAATCGTTTCAACGGATGTCCTGGGCTTTCCACCACGCGCAGAACTCATCGAGGGCGGCCCACAGGCTGACTTTCGGATCGTAGTCGAGATAATGCCGGGCGCGGCTGATGTCGAGGGTGAAGTTTTTTTTCATGACCTGCATGCCCAGGCGCGACAGGGTCGGCTCAGGGCGTCCCGGCCAGAGCATGCACGCGCCTTCGTTGAGCGCCGCGACGCTGTAGGCCAGACCGTAGGAGCGGTATTTGCGCACCTGATCGACGTCCATCCGCCGCATCACGTAATTGACCACATCCCACAGCGGCACCGGCGTGCCGTTGCTGATGTTGTAGGCCTTGCCCAGCGCCGAACCTTGGGCCAACAGGCTGCTGAGCATGGCTTCGTTGAGATTTTGCACGCTGGTGAAATCGACCTTGTTCAAGCCGTTGCCGATGATCGCCAGCCGGCCCTTGCGCTGCATCTTCAGCAGGCGCGGGAAGATGCTCATGTCGCCGGCCCCCGTCACGAAACGCGGGCGCAGGGCGATGGTTTCCAGACCGAATTCCTGGGCGCCGAAGACTTTCTGCTCGGCCAGATATTTGGTCGCGCCGTAGGGATGCTTGAAGCGTTTGGGCACTTGCTCTTCGGTCAGACCGAGATGGTCGCGGCCATCGAAATAGATCGATGGCGACGACAGATGCACCAGCCGCCGCACCCGCTGCTTGAGGCACGCTTCGACGACGTTTTCGGTGACTTCGACGTTGCCCTGATGAAAGTCCTGATAACGCCCCCACACACCGACAGCACCGGCGCAATGCACCACGGCTTCGACATCGTTGCACAGATCGTGCACCAGATCGGCGTCGGTCAGATCGCCCGGCACGAACTCCGCGCCCCGGCGCACCAGATGCTCGACGCTCTCGGCCCGGCGACCGTTGACCCGCACTTCAAGGCCCTGCTCCAGGGCGAAACGCGCAAAGCGCCCGCCAATAAAGCCGCTGGCGCCGGTAACCAAAATCTTCATCAAAAACTCCAGGGAAGCAGCTGCAAGCTTCGAGCTTTCAGCTGCAAGTTGAAACGGTGCGTGTTCTTGCAGCTTGACGCTTGCAGCTGCGTTCAAGCCACTAGCCATTGCGTTGAGGAGCGCAGCAGTTGTTCGGTCAGTAGATTGAGCAACTGGCCGCCATTGCGCCAATGATGCCAGTACAGCGGCACGTCGATCGGTTTATCTGGCAGCAATTCGCGCAGCACCCCGCGTTGCAACTGTTCGCGCACCTGCAGTTCCGGCACCAGCCCCCAACCCAGACCGGCCTCGGTCAGGCGGATGAAGCCTTCGGAGGACGGACATAAGTGATGTTCAAACGCGCCGTCGACGCCCAACAGCGCCAGATAGCGATGCTGGAGAAAATCGTCCGGGCCGAACACCAGCGCCGGGGTGCGCGGCAGCTGTTCGGCGCGCACGCCATCGGGAAAATGCCGGGCGATGAAGGCTGGACTGGCCAGCGCCCGATAACGCATGGCGCCGAGCAATACGCTGCGTGCGCCGGCCACCGGGCGCTCGCTGGCGCAGAGACACGCAGCCACTTCACCGGCACGCATGCGTTTGAGGCCGACGGTCTGGTCTTCGACGATCAGGTCGAGCAACAAATGCTGCTCGGCGCAGAAATCGCCGACGGCCGCGGCCCACCAAGTGGCGAGGCTGTCGGCGTTGAGGGCGATGCGCAGGCGATCGGGCAGGCCTTCTTCGTCCAGCGCCGGCACCATTGATTGCAAGTCGCGCTCGAGCAACCGCACCTGTTGCACATGGTTGAGCAAGCGTCGGCCGATCTCGGTCGGCGCTGGCGGTGTTCCGCGCACCAGCACTGGCTGGCCGACCCGCGCTTCAAGCAATTTGATGCGCTGGGAGATCGCCGACTGCGACAGGCCCAGCACCTGTGCAGCGCGATCGAATCCGGCCTGCTCGACCACAGCGGCGAGCGCGGAAAGCAATTTATAGTCGAACATCAGTTTTCCTAATGGGCGATCAGCACTATTGGTTTTTCTTATACAGCGTCACACCGGAGAATAGCCAGCAAGCACTCTCTTTCAAGGATCTCTCCCATGTGGCAAAGCTATGTAAACGGCCTGCTGGTGGCGTTCGGCCTGATCATGGCGATCGGCACGCAGAACGCTTTTGTCCTGGCGCAAAGCCTGCGCCGTGAACACCATTTGCCGGTGGCGGCATTGTGCGTGGTGTGTGACGCAATTCTGGTCGCGGCCGGGGTGTTCGGCCTGGCGACGATTCTGGCGCAGAACCCGACCCTGCTGGCGATCGCCCGTTGGGGCGGCGCGACGTTTCTGATCTGGTACGGCAGCCAGGCGCTGCGCCGGGCCTGCTCGAAACAGAGCCTTGAGCAAGGCGAAAACCAGACCGTGCGTTCGCTGCGCGCAGTGATGCTTAGCGCCCTGGCGGTGACCTTGCTCAACCCCCACGTTTATCTGGATACGGTATTGCTGATCGGCTCGCTGGGCGCGCAGCAATCGGTGCCGGGCGCTTATGTGGTCGGCGCGGCGAGTGCATCGTTGCTGTGGTTTTTCACCCTGGCCCTCGGCGCGGCGTGGCTGGCACCGTGGCTGGCCCGCCCGAGCACGTGGCGCATTCTCGATCTGGTGGTGGCGTTGATGATGTTCGCCGTGGCCGCGCAGTTGATCATCGCCGGATGAATAATTGCCAAAGGCTCTGGAACCTCTATCCCACACAGTTGTTGCGTGGTTAAGGCGCGACCCCGGTGCTATGATCCGAACCCTGCGCCGCAAAGAGTAAAAACTCGCCGGTGCATTTCCGGCCGCCCGTGATCGGCCTTGCGCTCACCGCAACAGACCTGATTAGGAGAATCATCATGGCTTTCGAATTGCCGCCGCTGCCTTACGCACACGATGCCCTGCAGCCGCACATCTCCAAGGAAACCCTGGAGTTCCACCACGACAAGCACCACAACACCTACGTCGTGAACCTGAACAACCTGGTGCCAGGCACCGAGTTTGAAGGCAAGACCCTGGAAGAAATCGTCAAGACTTCTTCGGGCGGCATCTTCAACAACGCCGCTCAGGTCTGGAACCACACTTTCTACTGGAACTGCCTGGCGCCAAACGCCGGCGGTCAACCAACCGGCGCCCTGGCAGATGCCATCAACGCAGCGTTCGGTTCGTTCGACAAGTTCAAGGAAGAATTCAGCAAAACCTCGATCGGCACCTTCGGTTCCGGCTGGGGCTGGCTGGTGAAAAAGGCTGACGGTTCCCTGGCCCTGGCCAGCACCATCGGCGCCGGCAACCCGCTGACCAGCGGCGACACCCCGCTGCTGACCTGCGACGTCTGGGAACACGCTTACTACATCGACTACCGCAACCTGCGTCCGAAGTACGTTGAAGCGTTCTGGAACCTGGTCAACTGGAAGTTCGTGGCCGAGCAGTTCGAAGGCAAAACCTTCACCGCTTAAGCTGCGCGCCCGATGAAAAGCCCGGCTTCGGCCGGGTTTTTTTATGCCCGGCGCATGGCGTTTCTCGCACGGTAAAAGCAGCTTCACGCCGTTTGCCGCCAGCCCCCAGCCGTCTACCATCACAGAAAGGAAAAAATCTTTGGCCCAGTGCTCAAGTTGAAGGCAATTGCAACCGACACAGTTAATTCAGAGCTATTACTCAAATGACGACATTGCGGCCAGGATCACGGCGACTTTTCCCGTGCCTGATTGTCCCTTTGACTGCCAACCCGGGATTGCCAATACTCATGGCAACTTGACGCTACCCGCACGGAACAAGGAATAACCCTTTGAAGCTGGAACTCAAGAACAGCTTGTCGGTGAAGTTGCTCCGGGTCGTGCTCCTGTCGGCATTGATCGTAGGCGTAGTCTTGAGCTGCGCGCAGATTGTCTTCGATGCCTACAAGACCCGTCAGGCGGTTGCCGGCGACGCCGAGCGCATCCTCGACATGTTCCGCGATCCATCGACCCAGGCCGTGTACAGCCTGGATCGGGAAATGGGCATGCAGGTGATCGAAGGGCTATTCCAGGACGACGCCGTGCGTCAGGCCTCCATCGGCCACCCCAACGAAGCCATGCTCGCGCAGAAATCCCGCGAACTGCAGCATTCCAACAGCCGTTGGCTGACCGACCTGATTCTCGGCCAGGAACGCACCTTCACCACGCAATTGGTCGGCCGCGGTCCGTACAGCGAATACTACGGCGACCTGAGCATCACCCTCGACACCGCCACCTATGGCGAAGGTTTCATCGTCAGCTCGGTGATCATTTTCATTTCCGGCGTGCTGCGCGCACTGGCATTGGGCCTGGTGCTGTATCTGGTCTATCACTGGTTGCTGACCAAACCGCTGTCACGAATCATCGAGCACCTCACCGAGATCAACCCCGATCGTCCCAGCGAGCACAAGATTCCGCAGATCAAGGGCCACGAAAAAAACGAACTGGGCCTGTGGATCAACACTGCCAACCAGTTGCTCGAGTCCATCGAACGCAATACTCACCTGCGCCACGAAGCGGAAAACAGCCTGCTGCGCATGGCCCAGTACGACTTCCTCACCGGCCTGCCGAACCGCCAGCAATTGCAGCAGCAACTGGACAAGATTCTCGTCGATGCCGGCAAATTGCAGCGCCGCGTCGCCGTGTTGTGCGTCGGCCTGGATGACTTCAAGGGCATCAACGAGCAATTCAGCTACCAGACCGGCGACCAATTGCTGCTGGCTCTGGCCGATCGCTTACGTGCCCACAGCGGTCGTCTCGGCGCCCTCGCTCGCCTGGGCGGCGATCAGTTCGCGCTGGTGCAGGCCGACATTGAACAGCCTTACGAAGCAGCAGAACTGGCGCAGAGCATTCTCGATGACCTCGAGGCGCCGTTCGCCCTCGACGATCAGGAGATCCGCCTGCGCGCGACCATCGGCATCACCCTGTTTCCGGAGGACGGCGACAGCACCGAGAAGCTGTTGCAGAAAGCCGAGCAGACCATGACCCTGGCCAAGACCCGCTCGCGCAATCGCTATCAGTTCTACATCGCCAGCGTCGACAGCGAGATGCGCCGTCGTCGCGAGCTGGAAAAAGATTTGCGCGATGCGCTGATCCGCGACCAGTTCTACCTCGTCTACCAACCGCAGATCAGTTATCGCGATCACCGCGTGGTCGGCGTCGAAGCGCTGATTCGCTGGCAACATCCGGAACACGGTCTGGTGCCGCCGGACCTGTTCATTCCGCTGGCCGAACAGAACGGCACGATCATCGCCATCGGCGAGTGGGTGCTCGATCAGGCCTGCAAGCAATTGCGCGAGTGGCACGATCAGGGTTTTGTCGATCTGCGCATGGCGGTCAATCTGTCCACCGTGCAACTGCACCACGCCGAGCTGCCACGGGTGGTCAACAACCTGCTGCAAATGTACCGCTTGCCGCCGCGCAGTCTGGAACTGGAAGTCACCGAAACCGGCCTGATGGAAGACATCACCACCGCCGCCCAGCATCTGCTCAGCCTGCGCCGCTCCGGTGCGCTGATCGCGATCGACGACTTCGGCACCGGCTACTCGTCCCTCAGTTATCTGAAAAGCCTGCCGCTGGACAAGATCAAGATCGACAAGAGCTTCGTTCAGGACCTGCTCGATGACGACGATGACGCGACCATCGTTCGCGCGATCATTCAGCTGGGCAAGAGCTTGGGCATGCAGGTGATTGCCGAAGGCGTGGAAACCGCCGAGCAGGAGACCTACATCATTTCCGAGGGTTGCCACGAAGGTCAGGGCTACCACTACAGCAAACCGCTGCCGGCGCGGGAGCTGGGTATTTACCTCAAGCAGGCGCAACGCAGCAACGCGGCGATTCTTTAAAGATCAGAAGATCGCAGCCTTTTTATGAAAGCAAAGATCGCAGCCTTCGGCAGCTCCTACATTTGAAATGCGTTCCCCCTGTAGGAGCCGACGAGTGAAACGAGGCTGCGATCTTTTGATCTTCTTGCGCAAATAAGAAATATTTCCAAGCACGCCTTTACACATAATGCGAAAGATTTGCATTATGTCGCAGTTTTGCGCGCCACCGGCGCCAGTCCACTCAACTACCGAAGCAGGATGTTCGCCATGATTCGTATGCCTCTGGCTACCGCCAGTCTGCTGGCCATCGCTATTTCCCTCGCCGGTTGCGGCGAAGGCAAGGACAAAGAAAAAGCCTCCGAAATGACTCCGGCTTCCAGCAGTGCTGCTCCAGCCCCTGCCGCTGCGCCTGCTCCTGCCGCCGGTAAAGTTGACGATGCCGCCGCCAAGGCTGTGGTCGCGCACTACGCCGACATGGTCTTCGCCGTTTACAGCGATGCCGAATCCACCGCGAAAACCCTGCAGAGCGCGGTCGACGCGTTCCTCGCCAAGCCGAACGCCGACACCCTCAAAGCCGCCAAGGCTGCCTGGGTCGCCGCACGCGTGCCGTATCTGCAGAGCGAAGTATTCCGCTTCGGCAACACCATCATCGACGACTGGGAAGGTCAGGTTAACGCCTGGCCATTGGACGAAGGCCTGATCGACTACGTCGACAAATCCTACGAGCACGCACTGGGTAACCCGGGCGCCAGCGCCAACATCATCGCCAACACCGAAGTGCAGGTCGGCGAAGACAAAGTCGACGTGAAAGAGATCACCCCGGAAAAACTCGCCAGCCTCAACGAGCTGGGCGGTTCCGAGGCGAACGTTGCCACCGGCTACCACGCGATCGAATTCCTGCTCTGGGGCCAGGATCTGAACGGCACCGGCCCTGGCGCTGGCAACCGTCCGGCCTCGGACTATCTGGAAGGCGCCGGCGCCACCGGTGGTCACAACGAGCGTCGTCGTGCCTACCTGAAAGCCGTGACCCAACTGCTGGTCAGCGACCTGGAAGAAATGGTCGGCAACTGGAAGCCGAACGTGGCCGACAACTACCGCGCCACCCTGGAAGCGGAGCCAGGCGAAACCGGCCTGCGCAAAATGCTCTTCGGCATGGGCAGCCTGTCCCTGGGTGAACTGGCGGGCGAACGCATGAAGGTTTCCCTGGAAGCCAACTCCCCGGAAGACGAGCAGGATTGCTTCAGCGACAACACCCACTACTCGCACTTCTACGACGCCAAAGGCGTGCGTAACGTTTACCTGGGCGAGTACACCCGTGTTGACGGCACCAAGCTGACCGGCGCCAGCCTGTCGTCGCTGGTAGCCAAGGCCGACCCGGCTGCCGACACCGCGCTGAAAGCCGATCTGGCCGCGACCGAAGCGAAGATCCAGGTCATGGTCGATCACGCCAACAAGGGTGAGCACTACGACCAGTTGATCGCTGCCGGCAACACCGCTGGCAACCAGGTCGTTCGCGACGCCATCGCCGCGCTGGTCAAGCAGACCGGCTCGATCGAAGCCGCTGCCGGCAAACTGGGCATCAGCGACCTGAACCCGGACAGCGCCGATCACGAGTTCTGATCGCAGCGTCCGTTCAAAAAGAGGCGACCTTCGGGTCGCCTTTTTAATACTCCATGTTCGCAGTCCCCTGTAGGAGCTGCCGAAGGCTGCGATCTGTTGATCTTGATTTTTGAAGATCAGAATCAAACGATCGCAGCCTTCGGCAGCTCCTACAGGGGGTTTGCATCGCTCTGCAGATTTGCGCTGCATCAAGCAAACGATAATTCCTCTTATTCAAACTCCCCCGCCCTGTTAGACTTTGCGCCTTTGTTTTCGCCCGTTTGCAGGATGTCTGATGCTGTCGTTGCCGCTTCGCTTGTCCGCACTGTTGCTGGCCCTGGGCCTGAGTGCCTGCGATGACGCCC
>NZ_RCOD01000039.1:0-159003 GCF_004307505.1 Pseudomonas sp. Sample_11 | reverse complement strand
ACAGCACGGTGAACCACAGCCACAGGGCGATTTGCGCGGCGACGAAGGTCGGCACGTCGGCATCCGGAAGGAAGCACAGCACGGTGGTGAAAATCGCCGTCAGTTCGACCACCAGCATCACTGGCGAACGGGCCAGTTGCCGTGGGTCGAGCTTGACGAAGGCTTGCACCAGCGCCGGACGCCACAGGGCCGAGATCGCGGTTTTGGCTTGTTCCGGCGCTTTGACGGCGGCGGGTTTGATTGCAGGCATATTCATGATGGATTCCTTAGAAGCCCATACTTAAATGTTCGGCGACAGGACCGAGCGCCAGCGTCGGCAAGAACGTCAGGCCGCCCACCAGCAGAATGGTCACGGTCAACAGGGTCACGAACAGCGGGCCGTGAGTCGGGAAGCTGTTCTGGCCGACCGGTGCGCTTTTCTTCATCGCCAGGCTACCGGCCAGTGCCAGCACCGGCAGGATGTAGCCGAAGCGGCCGATCAACATGCCCAGGCCGAGCATCAGGTTGTGGAACGGCGTGTTCGCGCCCAGGCCACCGAATGCCGAACCGTTGTTGGCGCTCGCCGAGGTGTAGGCATAGAGCAACTGACTGAAACCGTGCGCGCCGGGGTTGCTGATGGTTGCCGCAGCGCTGGGAACCGTGGCGGCAATCGCGCCGAGCACCAGCACGCCGACCGGCATCACCAGCAGCGTCACCACCAGCAACTGAACTTCGCGGGCCTGGAGTTTCTTGCCGAGGTATTCCGGCGTACGACCGATCATCAGACCGGCGAGGAACACCGCGATCAGCACGTTGAGCAACATGCCGTAGAGCCCGGCACCGACCCCGCCGAAGATCACTTCGCCGACCATCATGTTGACCAGCGCGACCATGCCGCTGAGCGGGTTGAGGCTGTCGTGCATGCCGTTGACCGAGCCGTTCGACGCCGCCGTGGTGGTCACCGACCACAGCACCGTCGCGGTGGTACCGAAGCGCGCTTCCTTGCCTTCCAGCGGCGCGGCCTGCTCGACGGCGGCATTGTTCAGGGTCGGATTCGGCTGATACTCAGCCCACAGCGAGGTCGCACCGCCGATCAGGAACAGCGCCAGCATGCAGGCGATGATCGCGCGGCTCTGGCGCAGGTCCTTGACGTAATGGCCGAAGGTGAACACCAGCGCCACCGGGATCAGAATGATCGAAGCGACTTCGAACAGGTTGCTCCAAGCGGTCGGGTTCTCGAACGGATGCGCCGAGTTGACCCCGAAGAAACCGCCACCGTTGGTACCCAGTTGCTTGATCGCAATCTGGCTGGCGGCCGGGCCGAGGGGGATCACCTGATCGACGCCTTGCAGGGTCACGGCATTTACATACTGGGCGAAGGTTTGCGGCACGCCCTGCCAGACCAGATACAGCGCCAGCAGCAGGCACAGCGGCAGCAGGCCATAGAGGGTGGCGCGGGTCATGTCGACCCAGAAGTTGCCGAGGGTCTGCGCCGACTTACGGCCGATGCCACGGCACAGCGCGACCAGCACGGCGAGGCCGGTGGCGGCGCTGACGAAGTTCTGCACGGTGAGACCGACCATCTGGCTCAGGTAGCTGAGGGTCGCTTCACCGCTGTAGGACTGCCAGTTGGTGTTGGTCATGAAACTGACCGCGGTGTTGAACGCCTGGGTCCATTCCTGGCCCGGCAGGTTTTGCGGGTTCAGCGGCAGGTGATCCTGGAACAGCAGAATCGCAAACAGCAGCAGAAAACCGGCAAGGTTGAACGCCAGCAGCGCCAGCGTGTACTTCTGCCAGCTCTGCTCCGCCTGCGCATCGACCCCGGCAAGGCGATAGCAACCGCGCTCGACCGGGCCGAGAATCGGCGTCAGCCAGGTGCGCTGGCCCTCCATCACCTTGTAATAGAAGCGCCCAAGGAACGGCGCCGGCAGCAGAACCAGCGCAAAAAACCCGAGGATCAGCCAATAGTCATAACTGTGCATAGCCGCTCCTAGTTCCGGTCCGCGCGCAACAGCGCAACCAACAGATAAATGAACAGCCCCACCGCCAACAGCAGTGACACCCCGTCCAGAACGCTCATGGAAGATCTCCGTGTAACGGCGTATTGCCGTGTGTGCAGCGATTGTCGGGAAGGAGGCTGTAAAGGAACGAGAGCGAGGCGCGGCGTGGGTCATAAAGAAAGCGTAAAGAGTGGGTTTATGCCGGCGTTACAGCAGGTTTTTGCAGCGTCAGGTCGGGCCTCATCGCGGGCAAGCCCGACTCCCACAGGTTATGCGGTGGAATCAAATTCAGCGGACGACGCAGAAACCTGTGGGAGCGGGCTTGCCCGCGAAGGCGGCATAACAGACTCCGCTGCTTCCAACTGGCGCACAAAACCCACACATCCAGCGCCAATCATCCCCGCTGCGACAGCTTTGAACTCATTACGACTTGTTTCACGGCGATGGCACGCCCACTGCACACGCCCTCCCCGAAGCTTTCCAATCCTTCAGGGAGCAAGCGCATGAACACAAAACTCAAACCCACGCTGGGCACGTTGCACCTGTGGGGCATTGCCGTGGGGCTGGTGATTTCCGGGGAATATTTCGGCTGGAGTTACGGCTGGGGCGTGGCCGGTACGCTGGGTTTTCTGGTGACTTCATTCATGGTCGCGACCATGTACACCTGCTTCATCTTCAGTTTCACCGAACTGACCACCGCGATTCCCCATGCCGGCGGGCCGTTTGCCTACAGCCGCCGCGCGTTTGGCGAAAAAGGCGGATTGATCGCCGGACTGGCCACACTGATCGAATTCGTCTTCGCCCCGCCAGCGATTGCTTTGGCGATTGGCGCGTATCTCAATGTGCAATTTCCGGCACTGGACCCGAAACACGCGGCGGTCGGCGCGTACATCGTGTTCATGGGCCTGAACATTCTCGGGGTGAAACTGGCCGCGACGTTCGAGCTGATCGTCTGCGTGCTGGCGGTGGCTGAGTTGCTGGTGTTCATGGGCGTGGTCGCACCGGCGTTCAGCTTCAGCAACTTCGCGCTGAATGGCTGGGCCGGTTCCGACGTCTTCGGCGCGCCGGCAATTGCCGGGATGTTCGCGGCGATTCCGTTTGCGATCTGGTTCTTCCTCGCCATCGAAGGCGCCGCCATGGCTGCCGAAGAAGCCAAGGACCCGAAACGCACGATTCCCAAGGCCTACATCAGCGGCATCCTGACCTTGGTGCTGCTGGCAATGGGCGTGATGTTCTTCGCGGGCGGCGTCGGCGACTGGCGCACCTTGTCCAACATCAACGACCCACTGCCGCAGGCGATGAAAACCGTGGTCGGTGACAACTCCGGCTGGCTGCACATGCTGGTGTGGATAGGCCTGTTTGGCCTGGTTGCCAGTTTCCACGGCATCATCCTCGGCTACTCACGACAATTCTTCGCCCTCGCCCGCGCCGGTTACCTGCCTGCCTCATTGGCAAAACTGTCGCGCTTCCAGACCCCGCACCGCGCAATCATCGCTGGCGGGCTTATCGGCATCGCGGCGATCTACAGCGACGGCCTGATCAACCTCGGCGGCATGACACTCACCGCAGCGATGATCACCATGGCCGTGTTCGGCGCGATCGTGATGTACATCATGAGCATGCTCAGCCTGTTCAAACTGCGTAAATCGGAACCGAATCTGGAACGTACTTTCCGCGCGCCGTGCTATCCGCTGGTTCCGCTGATCGCGCTGGTGCTGGCGGTGGTTTGCCTGGTGGCGATGGCGTGGTTCAACACACTGATCGGGCTGATTTTCCTCGGTTTCATGGCGGTGGGGTTCTGCTACTTCATGCTCACTGGGCAACTGCGTGCCGATGCGCCGGCGGATGCGATGCTCACAGGCCTGTAACGACCCGCCCCCCTGTAGGAGCTGACGAGTGAAACGAGGCTGCGATCTTTGCTTTTCAAGATCAAAAGATCGCAGCCTTCGGCAGCGCCTACAGGAATTTCGGATGCCCCGGGTGCAAGCGCCTAGAATGGAACCACCGCGAAGTCGTTTCGCTCAAAGGTGGTATGCAGCATCGCACGGCGAAGTCCTCGCCCGTCGAGCTGCCATTAAGGAGAGCCGTTATGCCCTGGTATGCCTGGTTGATTCTGGTCGTTGCGATCGGCTCGATTGTCGGCGGATTGATGATGTTGCGCGACACCGCCAACAAGGTCGAACTGACCGATGAAGAACGCAAGCGCGTCGCACAGCGCAATGCCGAAGCGGATGCCAAGGATGCACAGGACCGCTGACAAGAACCCCGCCGCAATGGCGGGGCTTGTTTTTTCCAATCAACCTTTCCAGCGCTTGAACAGCACGCTCGCATTGACCCCGCCAAAACCGAACCCATTGGACAAGGCATATTCGATCGCGATCGCGCGCGCCTCGCCGTGGACGATGTCCACCCCTTCGCTGGCTGGATCGGGTTTTTCAAAGTTGAGGGTCGGCGGCACCACCTGATCACGGATCGCCAGCAACGTAAAGATCGCCTCCAGCCCGCCCGCCGCGCCAAGCAAATGACCGGTAGCGGATTTGGTCGAAGTTACAGCGATTTTGTTCTGCGTACCGAACACAGCCTTTATCGCCGCCAACTCGCCCAGGTCGCCGACGGGTGTTGAAGTGGCATGAGCGTTGAGGTGCTGCACCTGTTCCGGCATCACACCGCCCTGAGCCAGCGCCAACTGCATCGCTCGGCGCGCGCCGCTGCCATCCTCCGGCCCGGCGGTCAGGTGATAGGCATCGGCCGTGGTGCCGTAGCCAACCAGTTCCGCCAACGGTTTCGCACCCCGAGCCAGCGCGTGCTCCAACGACTCGATGACTAGTAGACCGGCGCCCTCACCCATTACGAAACCGTCGCGGCCACTGTCAAATGGACGCGAGGCACGCTCAGGGGTGTCGTTGTAGGCACTGGACAACGCCCGCGCTGCCGCGAAACCGGCCAGGCTGACGCGATCGATCGATGCCTCCGCCCCGCCACATACCGCGATGTCTGCCTCACCTGCGCGAATCAACCGCGCGGCATCGCCGATCGCCTGAACCCCGGCGGCACAAGCAGTGACTGGTGCGCCCAATGGTCCCTTGAGGCCATGCTGTATCGACACATGACCGGCTGCGAGATTGACCAGGAACGATGGAATGGTGAATGGCGACAGCCGCCGAGGCCCCCGGCTGTCGGTGGTACGCACCGCTGCGGCAATGGCACCAAAACCGCCGACACCTGAACCGATGATTGTCGCAGTACGCTCCTGTTTTTCAGCGTCGGCTGGATGCCAACCGGCCTGCTCCAGCGCCTGCCGCGCCGCTTCCATGGCGAACAGGATGAAGCGATCCATCTTCTTCTGTTCTTTGGGCTGCGTCGCACGATCTGGATCAAACCCAGCCTCGGTGTCCTCCTCCACCGTCGGCACACTGCCGCCAACCCGCGTCGGCAGATCAGCCACCACAGCGTCGGGCAGATTACGCAACCCGGAACGCCCGGCGAGTAAACGCTGCCAGACGATCTCAACGTCACTGCCCAAAGGTGAAACCAGGCCCATGCCCGTGACGACGACCCGACGTTGGTTCATACCGTGGTTACCCCTTATCAATTCAAATATTCGACGGATAGCGATGTCCTGGAATCTGGCTGCTGCATTTACAACCCCCAGCGCTGGAACAGCCGTTTCGACTGCTGAAACAATTCCGAGCGAAATTTATTATAGGCATAATAGAAGCTCAATATGATACCCGTAATTTTCAGTCTCCCAGCGTTCACCAGATCAGTGGCCAATAAAAAGGCCGGTCAATGACCGGCCTCTCGGCGTTGAACTGTCAGCTTAGTTCACTTCCAGCTTTTCACGATTGCGATCCAGAATCGCCTTACCAATCCCCTTCACTTCCAGCAACTCATCCACCGACGCAAACGGCCCGTTTGTATCCCGATACGCAACAATCGCCTGCGCCTTCGCCTCACCTACGCCCGCCAACTCTTTCTGCAAGGTTGCCGCATCCGCGCCGTTGAGATCGACCTTGGCAGTCTGCGCAGGAAGCGTCGCGGCATCCATCATCAGAGGCGCCTTCGTCGATTCCGAGGGTGCTGCTGGGGCAGCAATCGCAGCAATCGAGGCGCTGGTGAGGAAAGCAAAGATCAGCGAATAGAAATAACCGGTACGCATAAGTGACGCTCCATCATCGTTTTAGAAAGCAGCTTTTCCCAAGCTGCTCTCCAAACGTAGGTCATCACGTAGAGAAGTCAAAAATGCGAGCGTTACAGAATGTGAAACAATCAGGGTTCGAGACGACGTTGCTGGTAGATCCAGTCGACGATTTCGCCGTCGGGGGTGTAGCCGGAGACAGTTTCGCGCAGGAGCTGGCGAACGCGGGTGTAGTCGTCGGCTTCCACGGCTTTCAAAAGTCCATCCAAGCGGATTTTCAGAATATCCCAAGGAAGATGATCCTCATTGGCGCTCATGATCATCGGATGCGAAGTGGCTGCGACATTGTCCCCGATGAGCAATTCCTCGTAGAGTTTTTCGCCCGGGCGCAAACCGGTGAACTCGATGGAGATATCGCCCTGCGGGTTTCGCTCGGAACGGATGCTTAAGCCGGACAGGTGGATCATTTTTTCCGCCAGCTCTACGATCCGCACCGGCTCGCCCATGTCTAGGACGAAGACATCGCCGCCCTGGCCCATTGAGCCAGCCTGGATCACTAACTGTGCTGCTTCGGGGATTGTCATGAAATAGCGGGTTATCTTCGGATGGGTGACTGTAAGCGGGCCACCAGCCTTGATCTGGCTATGGAACAGCGGGATGACAGAGCCGGAAGAGCCGAGCACGTTGCCGAAACGGACCATGGTGAACCGGGTTTTGTTGACCCTGGAAACGTTCGCCTTGTCACCGAACAATACTGGCGCAACTTCCCGACTCAAAGCCTGAAGCGTGAGCTCCGCCAGACGTTTCGTACTGCCCATCACGTTGGTCGGACGGACAGCCTTGTCGGTCGAGATCAGCACGAAATTGGAAACTCCCGACTGCAATGCCGCTTGCGCTGTATTAAGCGTACCGATCACGTTATTCAGCACACCTTCGGCGATGTTGTGCTCGACCATCGGTACATGCTTGTAAGCTGCCGCGTGGTAAACGGTGTCGACTTTCCAGGTTTTCATCACATCCAGCAGCTTGTCCTGATGGCGGATCGAACCGAGGATCGGTAACAAACGCACAGGCGTAGAGTCACGGATGGCGCGCTGCTCCAGCTCCGACAAAATGCTGTAAAGATTGAATTCACTGTGCTCGAACAGCAGAAGCGTCGTCGGCTGCAACGAAAATATCTGCCGGCACAGTTCGGATCCGATAGATCCCCCTGCCCCGGTCACCATTACAGTCCTGTCTTTGATGCAGTGCTTGAGCAAATCCGGCTGAGCCGGAACTGCATCTCGTCCCAGCAGGTCGGCGATGTCGACTTCCTGAATGTCTTCGACCCTGACACGACCACTAGCCAGGTCAGTGAAGTTCGGAACGCTTCTTACATGTAGTGGGAAGCCTTCCAACAGGTTGAGAATTTCACGTCGTCTGGCGCGAGTGGATGAAGGAAGGGCCAGCAGTATTTCCTGGGCCCCGGTAACATCGATCATCTGTTGAATGTGCTTAGGCTTGTAGACCTGCAACCCTGAAATAGATCGGTCCGCGATGCTCGCATCATCGTCGATAAACGCTACGGGACGCATAACCCGCCCCATGCGAAGCGCCGCCACCAATTGATTGCCTGCCACCCCCGCGCCATAGATGGCAACCTTGGTCAAACCATCGTCGCGACTGGTGAACGGAACATGCTGAGCGGCCGTAAACCAGTCGCCCATGAAATATTGGCGCATGCATAAACGCAGACCACCAATGATGACCAGACTTAACCACCAATAGTTGAAAATTATTGAACGAGGTACAACGGACTCGTGATTGCTATACCAAAACACCACGAGCGCCAGGATCAGTGATGAAAGGCTGACTGCCTTGATAATAGCGATGAGTGCATCGTTGCCGAAATATCGCATGACCGCGCGATACATGCCGAATCGTACGAACAGTGGTATGGCGATGAGGGGCGCAGAGGCAAAAAGCCAAAGGTGGATTTTGAAGGGGTTGTACATATCGTCGATGCCCAATCGAACGATAAAAGCCAGCCATAGGGCAATCCAGACAAGCAAGATATCCGTGGCAACCTGAATCAGGCGTTTGCGCCGTCTCGGGAGGCCTAACAGCAATGTCCTGACTTTATCCATACTTCCCTCACTCACCTGTGTTTTCTCCTTTCACCTTCCGCATCCGCGGCTTGGAAATCAACAAGCGAAACACACCCTGCCTCCCTGAATGGAATGTCGCCCGTGAGTAGTAAGCCTTCTACATGCCAGGTAACGATTGATTCGCTACCGTACATCATGTCACACCGCTGGAAATACCCAAGTGTGCAGATCAAATAGCAAAACACAAGCTGAATTGAGCTTGACCAACGAGTCAACCGAGCCATGACGGTAAGAGAAACGAGAATTGATGGTAATCCCGACAGGGCGGATTTTTCGACGAGTGGGCGTCGTGTAAAACATTGATAAACCCGGTAAACTAGCGCGCTCAATGCGCTGTGACTACCAAATTCGCCATCATGGAAAGAGCGTCAGAACTTGTGCCAAACCTATCACGCCCGGTTGCCGCTGTACCTTTAAACAGCTCGGTAACAAGTACTGAGAGCGTGGCTGTATTGCTATGTTCGTTCAATGGTGGCCGCTTTCTCAAGGATCAGCTCGACTCGATCGCAGCGCAGATGCACCCGAGCTGGGTCGTTTATGCCTCAGACGATGGCTCATCGGATGAAACGCTCGACATTTTGCGGCAGTACCAACAAGCTTGGGGTGAAGGTCGTCTGGTATTGAGCCAAGGGCCGAGAAGCGGCTTTACCAACAACTTTCTGTCTGTCCTCAAGCAAGCATGTGGCAAGCATCAGTACTACGCCTTTTGCGATCAGGACGACTTGTGGCATCCATCCAAGTTACAGGTCGCTGTGAAATGGCTGGCGAAGCAACCTGTCGATCTGCCTTCGTTGTACTGCGGGCGTACGAGGATCATAAATGCCAACGCCGAGATCATTGGTTTATCGCCACTGTTCAGTAAACGCCCGAGCTTCGAGAATGCATTGATGCAAAATCTCGCCGGTGGCAATACGATGGTAATCAACCAGGCTGCCTGCGCCCTTTTAAAGGAAACGCCGATCAACACTCCGCTGGTGTGCCATGACTGGTGGGCCTATTTGCTGGTGTCCGGCTGCGCGGGGCGGGTGCACTACGATCCCGTGCCGACACTTGACTATCGCCAACACAGCCACAACGTGATTGGCGCTAACACATCGATGAAAAATCGCCTGTCTCGTCTTGAACGCATGTTCAAAGGCAATCTCAGCGAATGGAACTCTACGAACGTCGCTGCGCTCAATACACTCTCATCCCTGCTGGCACCTGCCAGTGTCGCGAGCCTTGAACGCTTCGAACAGGCTCGCCGAGCCTCGCTCTTCACAAGAGTCAGACTCATGGTGCTTGGACGCTTCTATCGACAGACTCTGTTTGGCAATTTGGGTCTGGCGCTTGCTGTTCTGATCAAAAGGATCTAGTGATGCGCTCCCTCGTCTGGGAGAATGCGCGCCCAAGCGGTCAAGACAACCCATTCTTGCGCAGGACGATTTCGACGCCGGCCTGCAACGACACCTTCGCCTTATCACTTTCATTTGTCTGGATATTTTAATGAGTGTTACGCAAAAGACATTCAGCCTGTACGGGCTGACCAAAAACTTGATATTGCATCGCCATCTGATTTTTCAGATGACCAAGCGTGAAGTTATTGGCCGCTATCGAGGCTCGGTACTGGGCCTGCTTTGGTCATTTCTCAATCCGCTAATGATGTTGAGCGTCTACACCTTTGTTTTCTCCGTGGTATTCAAATCGCGCTGGGGTATTACTCCCGCCGGTACCGAAGAAAGCAAAACCATGTTTGCAATCATGCTGTTTACCGGCTTGATCGTGCATGCT
Source organism: Pseudomonas sp. Sample_11 (assembly GCF_004307505.1). Classification (NCBI taxonomy): domain Bacteria; kingdom Pseudomonadati; phylum Pseudomonadota; class Gammaproteobacteria; order Pseudomonadales; family Pseudomonadaceae; genus Pseudomonas; species Pseudomonas sp. Sample_11. The sequence continues at coordinate 148,969 of NZ_RCOD01000039.1, read as the reverse complement.
GTGTTCGCTGAGGTCATCAACCGCTCACCCAGCATCGTTCTGAGCAATGTCAACTACGTAAAGAAAGTAGTTTTCCCGCTGGAAGTGCTTCCGGTCATTACGATGGGTGGAGCCCTGTTTCACGGCCTGATCAGTCTTTCCGTACTGATTCTTGCCTACACCATATTTCAGGGCATTCCTCACCTCACCATTCTATTGGTGCCGGTCGTGATGCTGCCGCTGATTGTATTGACCTTGGGGCTGGCGTGGATTCTCGCGTCTCTAGGCGTCTACCTGCAGGACGTAGGACAGACCACCGGCATCATCACTACCATCATGCTGTTCCTGTCTCCGGTATTTTTCCCACTGAGTTCCCTGCCCGAGCAGTATCGGGGCCTTATCCTGCTCAACCCTCTGACGTTCATAATCGAGCAGATGAGAGAAGTCATCATTTGGGGAAGAATCCCTGACTTCATGGGCTTGGGAACGTATTTGATCGTATCCGTATTTATTGCCGCGGCCGGGTATGCGTGGTTCCAGAAAACAAGATCGGGTTTTGCAGATGTCCTCTGAAATGATTACTGCAGATCAATCTGCATTACCGGCCCCGCCTTCGACACTCGCTATCCGTGTCGAAAACCTGAGCAAGTGCTTTCATATCTATGATCGGCCTCGTCAGCGTCTGCAACAGCTCATGTTGGCGCCCATCAAGAGCAAGCTTAAAAACGCCGACGTCAAATACTATCGAGAGTTTTGGGCTTTAAAGAGCATCAACTTTGAAGTCTCTCGTGGAGAGACAGTCGGTATCATCGGCAAAAACGGTTCAGGCAAGTCGACGCTATTGCAGATTATCTGCGGAACCCTGTCGGCGTCTGAGGGCTCGGTACAGGTCAACGGCCGAATCGCGGCCCTCCTGGAACTCGGCTCAGGTTTCAACCCAGACTTTACCGGCAGGGAAAACATCTACCTGAACGGTTCCATATTGGGTCTGAGCCGTCAGGAAATTGATGATCGTTTTGCGGAAATCGAAGCGTTTGCCGACATTGGTGATTTCATTGATCAGCAGGTCAAATCGTATTCGAGCGGCATGGCTGTACGTCTGGCATTTGCGGTCGCTATCAACGCTGACCCCGAAATTCTGATCGTTGATGAAGCGCTCTCTGTTGGCGACGAGTTGTTTCAGCGTAAATGCTTTTCGAGAATTGAAGCGATACGTCAAAAAGGCGCAACGATCCTGTTCGTTTCGCACGCTGGTAGCGCAATTGTCGAACTCTGTGACCGGGCAATCCTGCTCGATTGCGGCGACATGCTGACCCAAGGCGCACCTAAACAGGTCGTGGGGAACTATCAGAAAATGCTCTACGCGGCTGCCGATCGCCGAGCAATCATTCGTCAGCAGATCCTCTTGGGGCAAGCGCCCACGGGCGTGGACCCGGATGCCGAGGCGCCGGAACTTCTCCAGCTCGAACATGACATCGAAGAAAGCTTCGACCCAGACCTCAAACCCAACAGCACCATTGAGTATGAGGACAAAGGCGCGCGGATTCGCGACGCCGGGATCTATACCCAGTCCAACATCAAGGTCAATAATCTGGTGCGTGGGCGCAGCTATTTTTACCGTTACCACGTCGACTTTGCCACGGTCGCCGAGCGTGTGCGCTTCGGCATGCTGATTAAAACAGTGAGCGGTGCTGAACTCGGTGGTGCTATTTCGGCGCCTTCAGTCGCAGACGCGGTGGAGTGGGTGGAAGCAGGCAGCTGCGTGCAGGTTCAGTTTCAGTTTTCATGCAACCTGACACCTGGCATGTACTTTCTGAATGCGGGTGTTACTGGTATTTCCGATCAAGTGGAGACATTTCTGCACCGTGCGCTGGATATCGCAGCTTTCCGCGTCATCACCGAATCTGATTGCTTGGCTACCAGTATTGTCGACTTTCAATGCGTGCCAACGCTGAAATTTTCTGAAGGCATTTGAGTTATGAATACCAAGAAAATCATCATTGTCCTAGGCATGCACCGCAGCGGAACCAGCGCTTTGACCCGTGGCCTCAGCGCACTCGGTGTTAGCCTGGGCGATGAACTTCATCCTGCGGGGCCGGACAACCCGACCGGTTTCTGGGAAGACAGCGACGTCATTGCCATTAATAATGAAATTCTCTGCCTGCTGGGCTCGGCGCACGACCATGTTGGCGTCATCGACGCCAATGTGTTCGATCTCCCTGAATTCCCCCGCCTCTATGAAACCGCCAAGGAACTGGTCCGGAAAAAGACCGCGTCCACTTCGATTTGGGGCATGAAAGATCCGCGCATTACCCGACTGCTACCCTTCTGGAAAAAACTTCTGGATGAGCTGGGATTCGAAGTCGGTTATGTCATCGCCTTGCGCAATCCGCTGAATGTCGCGGCCTCATTGACTGCCCGCAACCAGACTGCCCCCGTTAAATCCTATGTGCTTTGGCTGGAGCATATGCTGCAGGCGGTAGCCAATACTCATTCGGATAAACGGTTGGTCGTGAGCTACGACAACCTGTTAAGCGCGCCTAACGAACAACTGTTGCGTATATCCGCCACACTCGAACTTGATGCGCCATCGCAAGAACAACTTGAAATCTATGCTGAACAATTCCTCGACAAGGGATTGCGGCACGGCCAACACAACGATGACGAGTTGTTCAAAAATGACATTAATCCGCAATTTCTAGCCCCTACCTACAAATTGCTGCTCGAATGCGCGCTTGATGAGCTGAATATCAACAGTCAGGAATTTGACGAAAGGCTCGAACCACTACTGTCGGCGTTGCGCCGACTGCTGCCAATGCTGCAACTTCTTTCTCAAGCAGAATCCGCTACCGTTGCGGCCAACGAAGGCATCATTACCCGAGACCGTCAGATTGAAGCGCTCAACAAGCACATCAATCACCTCAATGAAGAGCATCAAGCCGAACAGAGCCAACAGCCTCTCTATATAAGACTCAAATTGTCTGAAGAGGAACAGCGTGCGCGCTTCACTACGCTTCAGCTTGAGCAAACCTCTCGCTATATTGAGCTTGCCGCCGCGCGAGTGAGGCAGGCCGCCGAAAACGCAGCGTATGAAAAGTTTGTTGCCCAGCAGGCCGCTCAAAACTCGGCCCTTGAAAAATCACTGGCTGAGCAGACGGCGCGCAATACTGTACTGAAGTCAACCATTGCTGAGCATCAGTCCGCACTTGAGCGAGCAGACGCTCACATACAGTCACTTGATCAACAAATCAGACAATTGTCATCCGCCTTGGCCTCCACTCAAGGCAGCCTTGTAACAGCAGGCGAGAAGATAGACGCACTGACCAACTCCTGGGCAACTTACTTTTTGTCGAAGTCCTGGAGATCGTTACGCCTCATACCAGGTTTCAAAAACAAACCAGCGATCATATTGAGCAATGGTCGTGAGTTTGACGATCAGTTCTACATGAGCAGCTACCCGGACGTAGTAGCCGCCGGCATGACTGCACGCGAACATTATCTTGGCGCAGGATTGCGTGAAGGTCGCCAACCGCTGGCTGAACAGGCCCCTCCAGTACCTGCGGTGGTACCCGTACATTCGCCACAGGTCGACGTCGCCGAGTTGCCCGAGGAGCCTGCAACCGAAGCAGTTACACCGGATGACACTCGTTCTGCGACAGCGTGCGAAGTTGCCGCTTCGATTGTCGAAGTCGAGTTCGATGAAGCCTTCTATCTCACGATGTACCCTGACATCGCGAATTGCGGCATGGACCCGCGCCAGCACTTCTTCATGCATGGACAGCATGAAGGTCGTATCGGGACAGTTCCGAAAGTGACGCTGAATTGCTCACTTGAAGAATTGCAACGCAACGGTAAGCAGACTGCATTGTTGGTCAGTCATGAAGCGTCGCGTACCGGAGCGCCGATCCTTAGTCTGAACATAGCGCAGCAGTTAACAGAACATTTCAATGTCGTTGCTCTGTTGTTGGGCCCTGGCTCATTGTTTGATGCGTTCGTTGATATCGGAGCCGTCGTCGCAGGCCCGCTGGATCGCAATAACCCCATCGGCGCATCGCTGGCCATCGCCGAATTCCTCGATACGTACAAAATCGATTTCGCGATCGTCAACAGCCTTGAGTCCAATCTCGCACTCAAACCGTTGGCCGACCGCTATATACCTGCTGTCAGCCTCATTCATGAATTTGCGGTATATACCCGGCCCCGCTCGGCGATCCAGAATGCACTGCTCTGGGCGAGCCAGACGGTGTTCTCCTCGGATGTCACGCTGGACAGCGCGGTGCAAGTGCTGCCGCAACTCAACGACTGCAGCATTCCCGTTCTGGCTCAGGGTAAAAGTACCGTGCCAGGAGAAGCGCAGGATGAGGCTCAGGCCAACGCCGAAAAAATGCGCCTTCAGCACGAGATGCGCCCGAAAGATCAAGATGCGGACACCATCATTATTCTCGGTGCCGGTCGCGTGCAGCTTCGCAAGGGCGTGGACATCTTTATCGAATGCGCTACTCGAGTGATCAACTCTCCCATCGGTCACAAGTGCCGTTTCATCTGGATTGGCGACAACTACGACCCGGAAACGGATATTGCCTACTCGGTCTATTTGTACGATCAGATCAAGCGCAGCGGAATTGCCGAGCAGTTCACAATCATCTCGGAAACTGCGCAAATCGAAGAAGTTTACGCGATGAGCGATATGCTGCTGCTCAGCTCGCGCCTTGACCCCTTGCCGAACGTTGCCATTGACGCAATGGTACGCGGCCTCCCGGTTCTTTGCTTCGACCGTACCACAGGGATTGCTGACGTCCTTGAACGCAACGGCCTGGCGCCAGATTGCATTGCACCGTATCTGGACACTGGCAACATGGCGGAAAAAATCATTCGCCTGGCATCCTCGCACAGCACTCGTCTGAGCGTTGGCGAGCAAGTGAAAGCCGTTGCCGCACGTGAGTTCAACATGGCCAGCTATGTTGAAAAACTCGTGAACATTGCCACGGATCTGAATATTGCGGGCCAATTCGAAAAGAACGATTGTGCAACTATCGCAGAGGCCGGTGTACTGGACGTAGACTTCTACACCCCCGCAAATATCACACTGGAAGATGAGGCTTCGGCAATACGTCGCTACGTGCGCTCGTGGAGCCGCGGCGTATTGCGTCGTAAACCTTTCCCAGGCTTTGATCCAGCTTTCTATAAGGAGCTCAACTCCCAGGCCGTGGGACAGCATGATCCGCTGGCCCATTACATCCGGATGGGCCGACCGCTGGGACCTTGGCTTTCTGACCGGTTGGACTGGAAAAAAACCCACACCCCTACAGACGCAATCAAAGCACTTTTGTTTGTCAGCGTTTCGGAGCCTGCGCAACTGCTAACCGCCCTCGATCAGATCACCGTGTGCGGGATAAACGTTAGCGTGATTGTGCAAGCCCGTAACGAAGCCAGCCGGCTGGCGTTTCGCGATATTGCAAGCAACCATAGTGAGCAACCGCTTGATATCAAAGTTTGCGACAGAGGTCCTCTCTCGTCATTGCTCGGTCATTTGGCGAGCATTGACTATCAAACTTTTGACCTGATCGGCCACCTGAATCTGCAAGCCGAACCTATTGATGCGGAATTTACGACTCAAAGCGCTTATCATCGCTTCTTGATCGAAAACATGATCGACGGCGAACACCTGGCGCTGCGGACAATTGCTTGTCAGTTGACCGAGCAAGACACTGTAAGCGCTCTTGGTCTGGTTTTCCCGGAAGATCCGAATATCGGATATTTGTCGCAAGACTTCGAGCAACTCGATCATTTGTGCAAGGCAGCGGATTTTGCTCCCGCTCAACACAAACACCTGGCTTACCCTGTAAATGGCGTATTCTGGAGCGTTCCGGCGGCCATATCGCCTTTGGTGAACTCGCTCCCGCAGCTAAAGGTGGCGGTCAAGAAAATGCACTTGCCTGACGCGGTTGAAGATCGAATTCTGGCGCAAATGTTGCCGCTCGCGTGTACCAGCCGAAAAATGCGTATTAACACAACAGTCGTCACCGGCGTCACCTACTAACATAATGCTGTCATGGAATGAACGAGTTGAAGAACAAGATGCGCAATAAAGGCCGCCAAATAAAGCAATTGGCACTAGGGATTGCTCAACGCCTCTATGCAAGAGCCTATATCAAGGCCAAGGGTGACGCCTTGGGCTTCGACCCGGTTTTCTACCTGAACCAATATCCGGATATCAAAAATTCCGGTACCGACCCGTTCAGCCACTATGTATTTCATGGTCGCCGAGAAGGTCGCATCGGGCATTCTCCGGTATTGAGTCAAAGCAGCTTTGAACTTGCGCCGCTCGACCCGACTCGAGAAACCGTGATCGTTGTAAGCCATGAAGCCTCGAGAACCGGCGCACCGATTCTGAGCCTCAATCTCATCATGCGGCTCAAACAACGCTACAACGTTATCGCAATGGTGCTTGGTGGCGGTGAGTTGACGGAAGAGTTCAAGAACTCCGGCGCCGTGTTCATTGACTCGGCCGGCATGCGCTTCAATCCAGATCATGCTCGCGTGCTGATCGATAAAATATGCAGCTTGCACTCCATAAAATTTGCACTGATCAACAGCATTGAATCGCGCGTGGTTCTAAAAGGACTGGCGGCCAACTTTGTGCCGACGATCAGCCTGCTGCACGAGTTTTCTGCCTACACCCGCCCTAAAACTGCCTTTATGGAAAGCATGTTCTGGTCAACACGAACCGTGTTTTCCTCTACCGTGATCCATCAGAGCGCAATCAGGGACTTCCCGAACCTTGCAGAGTATCCGGTCCATATTCTGCCCCAGGGTCGCTGCGACGTTACCTTCGCCGATGTCGACAAAAACGTTGTTGCGCATGAAGAGGCACAACTCAGAACAGTATTCAAAACGCTTAAGAAGGGTAACAAGCGGATCGTCCTCGGCGCAGGTCTGATTCAACTGCGCAAAGGTGTGGATCTTTTCATTGATTGTGCTGCTCGTGTCCTCGAAAACGGTGACATGGATGACCTGCATTTTGTTTGGGTTGGCAAGGGCTACGACCCTGAAGGCGACGTGCAGTACTCGGCCTATCTCCAGGACCAGATTCTTCGTGCCGGCCTTCAGGATCACATCACATTTATTCCTGAAACCTCGGCTATTCAGGTCGTTTATGACGAGTCTTCGGCAGTCTTGATCACCTCACGCCTCGACCCACTGCCGAACGTGGCTATTGATGCAATGAGCCTGGGGCTTCCCGTATTCTGCTTCGATAAAACCACAGGCATCGTAGATTTCCTTGATGAGTGCGGCCTGAGGGAGACCTGTGTTGCACGCTACCTGCATGTCCCGGACATGGCTCGCCAACTGGTCGCATTACTGTCGGACGAAGCTCGCACAACAGCTATTGGCGAAAAGTTGAAATCCGCGTCGGCGCTGCGATTTGCCATGCAGACCTATATGAATGGCCTTGAGGATATCGCCAAGGAAGCGATTGCCCAGACGCAGCAAGAGCAACTCGATTACACCACTATCGATCAAGCCGCCGTCTACAGAGACGATTTCATTCCGCGTTATCACAGGACAATTTCCGAGTTCGAAACGCTGCGCATGCATGGCCGCTCGTGGGCAAGTAACATCAAGGAGCGAAGACTGTTTCCAGGTTTCCACCCTGCGGTTTTCGCTGAACAATCTCCTGACTACGTTGCCGGCCAGAATCCGCTGGCCTGTTACCTACGCGCAGGAAAACCTCAGGGTCCGTGGGTACATGATGTATTGACTCCTGACTCTCCGGTCAGCGCCGATATTGAAAAGGGCCGCATTGCGTTGCACGTCCATGTGTTTTACGCCGACTTGTTCGAGCAGATTCTTGATTGTCTGGCGATCAACAAAGTACGTCCCGATCTGTTTCTGAGCGCACCAAACGAGCAAGTCAAAGCCGAACTTGATGCATTGCGCTCCAGATACTCGGGCAACATAGTGGCTATCGAGGTCGTGCCAAACAAAGGGCGGGACATCGGACCATTCCTCAGTGCGTTCAATCGTCGTCATCTGCGTGAATACGACATTGTTGGCCACCTGCACACCAAGAAGAGCAAAGATCAGAGCAACCCGGAAGTAGGCTCTGTCTGGTACGACTTCCTGATTGAAAACCTTTTGGGACGCAGCAGTCCGATGGCAGATGTCATTACGTCGAGATTGCTAAGCACTCCAGGCACGGGCATGGTGTTTGCTGATGATCCCCATATCGTCTGCTGGGGCAAGAACCGAGTGTTCGCCGAGGCCTTCCAGGAACGTCTGGATTTGAAGCCACTCCCCGAGAACATAGTTTTCCCGGTAGGTACCATGTTCTGGGCACGGACGGAAAGCCTTCGTTCGCTGGACGCACTGGAACTGACTTGGGATGACTACCCTGAAGAGCCTCTGCCATATGATGGCAGCATGTTGCACGCGCTTGAGCGCCTGTTCCCGTTTATCGTGCAAAGCAATGGCTTCGACATTGCGTTGACCAACGTTAAAAGCATTACGAGATAAAATGAAAATACTAATCTTTGGTGGCGGCGGCTTCATTGGCTCGACTATTGCTGATCGGCTATTGGCTGACGGCCATTCTTTGCGCATCTTCGAGCGCCCGAGGGTAGAACCTTATAGAGAGTTTGCCCCCACAGAAGTCGTTGAGTGGGTGACTGGCGACCTGATGAGTCAACATGACGTCAATGAAGCCATTGATGGCATGGATGCAGTTCTGCACCTTGTATCGACTACGCTGCCGAAGACCTCAAATGACGATCCGGTGTACGACGTACAGACCAACCTCGTCGCGACACTGCAGATGCTCAATGCAATGGTTGAGAAACGTGTACGCCGCATCATATTTATCTCCTCCGGAGGTACCGTATATGGTGAGCCGAATTATTTGCCGATTGACGAAGCACACCCGACCGATCCACAGGTCTCTTACGGCATCACCAAGCTGGCGATCGAAAAATACATTCTGATGTACCAACATCTGCACGGGATCAAAGCCACCGTACTGCGGGTGACTAATCCATACGGTGAACGTCAGCGCGTCGAAACCGCGCAAGGCGCAGTCGGCGTATTCCTTAGCCGTGCCTTGAAAAACGATTCGATCCAGATCTGGGGTGATGGCAGCGTTACGCGTGACTATGTCTACGTGTCCGATGTCGCTGAAGCGTTCGCCCTTGCTCTGAAATACGAGGGATCCCATAGCGTTTTCAACATTAGCTCTGGCACCGGCGTAAGCATCAACGAACTCATCGAGCGAATCGAAACCGTCGTGGGCGGTGCAATCGACAAGAAATATCTTCCTGGCCGGCCTTATGACGTTCCGGTTAGTGTTCTGGATAACGCCCTTGCAGCGCAAGAACTGAAGTGGACACCAAAAGTGAGCCTGGAAGACGGCTTGCAATTGACGAGTGCCTGGATGAAAAGAACGATGGGCAAGTAATGGAGACCACCGGTATCAAGGTGTCAGTGGTCATTCCCACCAAAAACGGTGGAAGCAGGTTTCAGGCAGTATTGAACGCTGTTCTGGAACAACAAACAGACTGGCCCTTTGAAGTCATTGTCATTGACTCCGGTTCGCGTGATGACACCTTGGCAATTGCCAGGGCCAACCCGACTGTTCGCCTCATGGAGGTTGAGCCGACGGACTTTCAGCATGGACGCACGCGCAATACTGCCATCCAGTCCGCAAAAGGCGAGTACATCGCCATGATTACTCAGGACGCACAACCGGTGGCTGACAACTGGTTGCGCTGCCTGGTTCGTGAAATCGAGGCGGACGAGCAGGTCGCTGGAGTCTTCGGCAGGCACATTGCCTATGACGACGCCTCGCTCTTCACCCGTGACGAATTGGTGCAGCACTTCGCTGGATTTCAGGCACAGCCCAAAGTGCAACTCGACGATCAGGACCGATATCGAACTGACGATGGCTATCGCCAGTTTCTGTATTTTTTCTCAGATAACAACGCACTGCTGCGCCGTTCGATCTGGGAGCAGCACCCTTATCCGGAAGTCGACTTTTCCGAAGACCAGGCTTGGGCTCGCATCATTATCGAAGCGGGTTATAAAAAGTCCTACAGCCACGGCGCTGTCGTGTATCACTCCCATAACTACGGTTTATGGGAGCGATTTCAGCGAAGCTTCGATGAAAGCATGGCGCTGAATGAACTCTTCCACTATGACCAATCAACGTCTTTGCTGGTACTGCTGAGAAGCTGGGTTGGGCTGACTCTGCGTGATCTTCGCTCAGTGCGCCAGAATCTATCCAAAGAGGGTTGGAAGTTGCTAATACCGACACTTCGAATGCCAATCGACAACTTCATGCGGGTTTCCGGTAGTTGGTTAGGCGTGCACGCAGGTTTTCGGTCTCCAGCGCTAATTGCGTTTTGCTCTCGTGACAAGAAACTTAAACAGGTGAAACGTTAAACGTGAATACTCACTTGCTGGCTGCACAAATCAAAAAATCGTTGAACCATATAAGACAGGAAGGCGTGTCGTCATTCCTCAATATTCTGTCTCGGCGCATGAGAAGTTCGCGTTCGCTGTTTACCAAGCCTGACGTCATGCATGCTTATCGTTTCCTGAACTTTGCACCGGTCGTTCAACAGCCAGATGATGCTTTACGCAATGGCGCCAAAACCATTAATTGGTATATTCCGCCCATTGGCAAAGGCTCCGGGGGTCACCTCAATCTCTTCCGTTTTATGCAACACGTAGGGACGCAGGGGTTCACTAGTCGAGTTGTCATTGTGGAAGATGATGGTGAGCAATCTGTCGCCAAGACTCAGGCGAAGATTCGTTCCTGGTTTGGCATCGACAACCTTGAGGTCTACTTCATCAGCGAAGTGGTCCCCTCTGCTGCATTTTCTATCGCAACATCGTGGCAAACAGCTTATTCAGTTAAAAACATCGAAGCATCAACTCACAAATGCTATTTCGTTCAAGACTTTGAACCTTGGTTTTATCCGGCAGGGACAGAATATGCGTTGGCGGAGCAAACCTATCGGTTTGGCTTCCACGGTTTCACGGCCGGCAGTTGGCTGTCAACGCTGCTGACCAAGGAGTTCGGCATGTCGACTACTGCACTAGGCTTCTCATTTGACAGAGCGTTGTATAAACCCCATTCAAGACTCAACACGGCAACTACCCGCGTATTCTTTTACGTGCGACCTCCCACCGCACGCAGAGCTTTCGACCTTGGTGTACTGGTGCTCGCCGAACTGGCTCGACGAATTCCTAACTTGACGGTGGTGATGGCAGGCTGGGACGTTCATCATTACGCATTTCCTTTCTCCTGCGATCACGCAGGCTTGAAAAACCCTGATGAATTGGCCGAGTTGTACAGTTCCTGTGATGCAGCGCTCGTCCTGTCTATGACAAATCTTTCGCTCTTGCCACTAGAAATAATGGCCTGTGGCGTACCGGTTGTCAGTAACCGCGCGGACTGCACCGAATGGCTGCTTAACGACGACATCGCCATGCTCGCCACGCCAACCGTCAACGACTTGGCAGACGCGCTGGAACAAGTTCTTTGCTCATCAACATTGAGGGAGCAGATCAAGAAAAATGCGTTTGCCTTTACTGAGTCAGCGTCTTGGTCAGCTGAAGGGGACAAAATGGTGGGAGGACTTGAACAGATCCTTTCCCACTCGGCGATCATGACATCGCAAGAATAAGACACGCATTTAACGACAACTTGTCAAAGCATCCCTACTGCACAAATCGAAAAAAGCCCGTATTTGTAAAAGTACGGGCTTTTTTTTGGTGTTGGTACAAGTCGGCTGAAACGAGGTGAGGAATCCCCGGCAGGACCAACCTACTCGAGTCGCCGAAAACGCTCAGCAACTTGTCGTGCGAGCAAACGGGCATGATGTCGAAGTTCAGGCACTGCCGTTGCCTCCCAAAGCCCGGCTTTCAGCATGGGTCCGACGTAGCTCAACCACTGCTTACTCTCCCCCGCCGAGTTCAGGACTGAGTAATCTTTGCCGACATTTATACCGATACTCAATGGATCAGCGCAAACCATTGACTCGCCCGCCAGGTAAGAAATAAACGTATCAGAAATTCTGGTGATGTCCGTGCAAGGACCAGTGCAATTGATCACTTGGTCGAAGCGATACTCGAGAACGTCATGCTTGCCCCTTGATTTGATGCGCAAGGAAACACCATCCTGTTCGATGTTCGCAGACACTATTCGACCAGCAAGCGACTCAATTCTGGACGTGTCGAGCGCTTCTTGAAATACCTGGAATGTTTGAGGCGCCACCCGATGTCTGTAAACATCCCAATGCGGCTGCACATGACGAAGAAAACGCCGACGCTCAATAATTGGCAATCGATCCCACAACTCAGAGGTGATTGGCCTGAGTGCAGCAACTATTTCTCGCCAGTGCTCAGGGGATTGTGCGATCTCTTGTCGAACAAGTCTCACATAGCAAGCGATGGTTGGCGTTGCCGCCAGCATGTGATCACAGATAGTGGTTGTATAGCCACTCGCAGGCATTTTTTGACGATGATTGGTGGGTAATAACCCTCGACGCGAAAGCATTGTAATCCTGGCCTGAGGATTCGACTGTTGCAACGAAATGAAGGTATCAACTGCGGTCAGGCCGCTACCAATTAACAAGATGTGCTCAGCTTTCGAGCGCAAAGGCTGCTCTGCCGCGGACGACCATGGATCCTCCACATAACGCGCAGAACCTTTAAGCATCTGTAAGCCCGCCGGATTCGCGGGAGGGAAGTTACCGAAGGCCAAAACAACATGATCAGCCTCTAACTGCTCCCCTGTGTGCAAGTCAATCACGGCACCCGCATTACCGTACGCTGGTCGGATTGAATGTACTTCGCCCATGATGCTGACACATTGAACATTCGAAGTAGATTTCATTCCATCAAGTAGGTCATTGAGATAGGTCCCGTATATCTTGCGGGAAACAAAACTGCCTGAATGGGTCGCAGGATCAATTTTCTGGCAATAATCAAGAAAGGAGCCAGGCTCGTCTACCAGTGCTGACATATTGCCCGCAGGGACATTGAGCAGATGATCCGGACTATTGGTACCGTAGGCCAAACCACGCGCCATCTTGCCTGAACGATTGATGATCGTCAGTCGCGCACCTTGCGGCGCCGATTTCAAAAACTCGATCGCTGTAACCGTTCCGCTAAAGCCTGCCCCAATGATGACTAAATGCTTCACTTGGCATCCCAGTTTTTCAGGTATTCAATAACCACATCGACACTTTGATCGACAGATTGACTCAGGGTATCGATCGTAATATCAGGAGCACTGGGTTGCTCATAAGGGGAATCAATACCCGTAAAATTCTTGATCAGTCCTCGTCGTGCTTTGCTGTACAGCCCCTTGGGATCACGGCGCTCGCACTCGCTGAGCGGCGTGTTGATATACACCTCGATAAAACAGTCATCACCAATCACGCTACGCGCCAATGCTCGATCACGGTGAAAAGGTGAAATGAAAGAAGTAATAACGATCAGCCCGGCATCCACGAACAAATTTGCCACCTCGGCGACCCGCCGGATATTTTCCTCGCGATCACGATCACCGAAACCCAGATCCTTGCACAACCCCATGCGGACGTTATCACCGTCCAGCAGATAGGTATGGCACCCTTTTGCGACCAATCGTTGTTCGAGTGCATCAGCCAAGGACGACTTACCCGACCCGCTGAGCCCGGTAAGCCAGATCACGACAGGACGTTGATTTTTTTGTTCGCCACGAACTCTGCCTGTCGTTGAAATAGGCTGGCTGGTGAGGTTGTTTTTCATGGTTCTAGTCACTCTGGAGTTTTTATCATTAGCGGGTTAGCGCACCTACATCAGCCAACCAACACTGGAATGGCCGCACCAGGCGCCAGATCAATCACATACGCACGATTTTGGGACGACCGGCATTAAATGCAATTGCCATGAAACTCAACGGTACAAAAACGAGCAGCAGGCCATTCAACGCGTCTAGATATTTCAGCGCGACCAGTAGCGATATCGGCAGCAAAAACACAATATTGATAGTGACAACTGCAAGTGTCACTGGCTTGTGGCCGAAGCGCCTGGCCGCGTGTTGATAACCATGGCTGCTATGGGCCTCATAGATTTTTTCACCTCTGAATAAACGCCGTCCCAACGTCCACGTGGCGTCGACAATGAATATGGCCAAGAGAATGATCCAGCTCCATAACAGTTGCGGATTCTGCCACGCAGCTTCCAGCGTCATCGTGCCGAAGATCAATCCAAGGAAACCACTTCCCGCATCACCCATGAAAATTTTCGCCGGCGGAAAATTCCAGCATAAAAATCCAGCAACCGCTGCTGCCAATAACAGCGGCGACCAGGCAAGCGCCCCGTAACCGCCGACCCAATAAACTAGAGATATACCAAGGCAGACACTCACGGCTTCAGCGCTGGCCAACCCGTCGATGCCATCCATGAAATTATAAAGATTGAGCATCCAGACGAGGTACATCAGCGCGAACAAGCGGCCCGCCCAACCTAAATCAATTCGTGTATTGAAAATCTCAAGGGGTGCAAGACCTCCAAGCCAATACAACGCCCAGCAACCCGCTAAAAAATGTCCGATCAATCGCCACCTTGCCGGTATGTGGCCATGATCATCAGCGAAACCGATCACGGCCACCAAGAATCCCCCACCCAGCAATGCGTAAAGCGTAGTCAGACTCAAAATGTCCAACTGAGCCAGAACCGGCAAACCAGCTAGAAATGAAACAACAATCGCGACACCACCACCACGCGGGGTGGGTACGGAGTGCGCGCTGCGCTCGTTAGGAACATCCATCAAACTTCGCGAGAGCGCGTATCGCCGCAGGCATGCCGTAAGCAGCCAGGAAAGTGCGAATACCGACAATATCAGTCCGCCCACCATCATTTGGCACTCTCTTCCCTGTAGTAAATTGCCGTTTTACGTGCAGCAGTTTTCATTTTTTCTGGTGGTGTCCAATCGAGCAATTTACGAGTTTTTTCGATATCGACCTGAAGTGAACCGCAAATCCGTTGCGCCACATCACCCTTGCCAATCATTTGTGCGACAACTTTCAACACTGCCTGGGGAATAGGAATCAGACAGGACGATTTATTCAATGCTTCGGACAGTACGCGCAACAACTGAGTGGTAGAAACGTCCTCACCATCGCTGACCAAAAATACCTGTCCCGAGGCTGCCGGGTGGTCAATGCAGGTGACAACGAGGCTGAGTAGATTATCGAGTGTGACCAGACTACGTTGATTACGAATCGCTCCCAAGGGCAGCGGCAGACCTCTGTCCAACCAAACCAACATGCTTAGAAAATTGGCTTTTACGCCAGGACCATATACCAGCGGAGGGCGAATGATCACGATCTCCATGCCTGTATCGCGTCCTAACTGGGTCAAACCGACTTCAGCTTCATGCTTGGAGACGCCGTAAGGATCCAGCGGTCTAGCCTGGTCGTCAGCAGTAAACGGTTTCCCTTCATGAGTGCTTTCACCATTGACCTTGATCGAGCTGATGAAAATGAAGCGTTTGACCCCGGATTGAGCAGCACGCTGTGCCAACTTCAGCGTTCCTTGAACATTGACTTTACGAAATTCGGACAATGCGTTCTCAGACTGCGTGTGCAAAACATGCACACGAGCTGCCGCATGGACTACGACCTCTACATCATCCAAATCAAGTAAACATTGCTCATCAAGCAGATCGAAAGATTGCACCGGACACAATCCAATCAGCCGCGTCTGGCCACGGGCGGCGGCAATCGGACGGTAACGCCTGCCCAATAACAGGCGAAAAATCAAACCTTCACCGACAAACCCCGCGGCCCCTGTCACCAATACTTTTGCGCCGATCATTTGAAGAGCTTCCTTGCCGCCGTGACCCAGCAGATGCAAAAAAAGAGGAATTTATCGCGTCCCCGCCGTCGACAACGCCATGCGCTGAATGAAAGCCTCGTCAATTGAATGGGTCGAAGGGGTAACCATTTCTGGACGAATGGATCGGATTCCAGCCCCACCAAACGGACGATCATTTGCACTTGGCTAAACCACCAGCCATCGCGAATCGTTTTATATCGAGCGACCAAAGAGCTCAGACCTTTATTGGCACCTACTTGATTTCGCTCATGCTGACGGTAGTCCATTGAAGGTTTCGGATCGATGAACCAGCTGAAGCCATGACTTCTTGCATGCGCATAGCAATACCAGTCATGCAAAGTAACTGCATGCAACTGCTGCCAATCAACAAGTGTCGATTTCTTGAGCGATGAGGCAACGGCTTTATTCATCACATACGTGCAGCCGGGTCCCGCCGCCTCGAAAAGAAAATCCCAATCAACCTGGGGCTGCGCCTTATCCAGGACATGAGTGCGACCGTCCGGCCAAAACGCCCGAACATTGCTGGAATAGGCATCGACTTGCCGTGTTTGAATCGCATGTGTGGCACGCCAGAGTTTATCTGGATACCAAATGTCATCTTGATCGGCGAAAGAGACATAGTCATAAGGATCCAGATCGACGTCACGAATCAATCTGAAAAAATTGCGCGCGGCACCGCCAAATGTGCCTGCAGGAGGTAAAAGGTTGATGCGCTCTTCTCTGGCTGCGCTTTCGGAACACCATTGTTCGGTGCCGTCCGAGGAGGTGTCGATACTGATGTAGATGCAGACGTCGACAGCAGACTGGCCGAGGATCGAGGCTATTTGCTCCTCAATCCACTGCATACCATTGTAGGCAGCCAGCAAAACCGCAACCTTGGGATGTTTTACTGGCATGCAATTCCTGCTTGAACCGACTAAACATTACTGTTGGAACAACAGTGCTTACAAATCAGTGGGAAGGCGAGTCCAAAAGCTTCTGCAGGTACTGTCCGTAACCCGTTTTCTTCAGCGCATTGGCCTGTGTGCCCAACTGCTCGGAAGTGATCCAGCCATGGTGGTAAGCGATCTCTTCCAGGCAAGCGACCTTGAGACCCTGACGCTGCTCGATGGTATGCACAAAGTGACTGGCTTCAAGCAACGAGTCGTGAGTGCCGGTATCAAGCCAGGCAAAACCACGGCCAAGCATTTCAACATTCAGCGACTGACGCTCGAGATAAACTCGGTTGACATCGGTAATTTCCAGTTCACCACGCTCAGAAGGTTTGATGTTCTTGGCAATCTCGACAACTTCGTTGTCGTAGAAATACAGGCCGGTCACTGCGTAGTTCGACTTGGGCTTCGCCGGTTTCTCTTCAATACTGAGCGCGCGACCAGTGGAGTCGAATTCAACCACACCAAATCGCTCCGGATCGGAAACGTGATAACCGAAGACCGTCGCGCCGCTTTTTTGCTCGGTAGCGGAGCGCAGGTTGTCCGAGAAGTGCTGACCGTAGAAAATATTGTCGCCCAGAATCAGGCAGCACGGATCTTCGCCGATAAACTCTTCGCCGATGATAAAAGCCTGAGCCAGACCATCAGGACTAGGTTGCTCAGCGTACGTCAGCTCAATGCCGTAAAGACTGCCATCACCCAGCAATTTGCGAAACAGTGGCAGATCTTCAGGCGTTGAGATAATCAGAATTTCACGCATGCCGGCCAGCATCAGTACCGACAGCGGATAGAAGATCATTGGCTTGTCGTAGATCGGCAACATCTGCTTGGACACACCCAGAGTCAGTGGATGCAGACGTGTGCCGGAACCGCCAGCGAGGATAATGCCTTTACGATTTGTCGTAGTCATTTGTTCAGAACTTCCCTAAGCATTCGGGTTACACCACTTTGCCAATCCGGCAAGTGTAGAGAAAAATTGTCACGCAGTTTCTGAGTATCCAGACGGGAGTTCAGTGGGCGGCGTGCAGGTGTTGGATAGGCGACTGTTTCAATCGACTTGATTTCTTTGACCGCTAACGCTTCACCATTGGCTTTCGCAAAGTCGATCACATGACTGGCATAACCATGCCATGACACTTCGCCTGCGGCTGCAAGATGATAGAGACCTGCCAGCTCAGGACGCTGCAAGATGTGCTGAATAGCCAACGCTGTCACGTCGGCAATCAAATCTGCTCCAGTTGGCGCACCGATCTGGTCGGCAATGACGCTCAGCGTTTCGCGATCCTTGGCCAAGCGCAACATTGTTTTGGCGAAGTTATTACCACGTGCACCATAGACCCAACTCGTACGGAAGATCAGATACTTGCAATTGGATGCAATAATCGCTTGTTCACCCAGCAATTTGCTGGCGCCATAGTGATTAACGGGGGATACAACAGCCGTTTCACTCCAAGGCGTCGAACCTTCACCATTGAATACATAGTCGGTTGAGTAGTGCACCAGCCAAGCTTCGAGAGCTGCCGCTTCTTCAGCAAGAACCTGAGTTGCCCGACCGTTAACACGATCAGCCAACTCGGGTTCTGACTCAGCTTTATCCACGGCAGTATAAGCCGCTGCGTTCACAATAATCTGAGGGTTGATAAGCCTGATCGTCTTTCGCAATGCGTCGAGATCAGCTAAATCGCCGCACAAGTCATTGACCGTAGATCGATCCAAAGCTGTCAAATCACCAAGCGGGGCCAGGGAACGTTGAAGTTCCCAGCCCACCTGGCCATTTTTTCCTAAAAGAAGGATTTTCATTCTTTGTTCGAGCGATCCGCGTAATTCTGGTCGATCCACTGCTGGTAGCTACCGTTTTTCACGTGCTGAACCCACTCAGTATTGGTGAGGTACCATTCGACAGTTTTACGAATACCGGTTTCGAAAGTCTCTTCCGGCGTCCAGCCAAGTTCACGTTCGATCTTGCTCGCGTCGATCGCATAGCGTAGGTCGTGACCTGGGCGATCTTGCACATAAGTGATCAAGCTTGCGTGCGGACGGTGAGCAGAGTCAGGACGCAACTCGTCCAGCAGCGCGCAAAGGGTGTGCACCACTTCGATGTTTTGCTTTTCGTTATGACCGCCGATGTTGTAAGTCTCACCCAAAACACCCTCGGTGACGACCTTGTACAAGGCACGTGCGTGATCTTCAACATACAGCCAATCGCGAATTTGATCGCCCTTCCCGTAAACCGGGAGCGGCTTTCCTTCCAGTGCGTTGAGAATGATCAGAGGAATCAATTTCTCAGGGAAGTGGCAAGGGCCATAGTTGTTCGAGCAGTTAGTGACAAGCGTCGGCAAACCGTAAGTGCGCGCCCAAGCACGAACCAGGTGGTCGGAACTTGCCTTGCTGGCCGAGTACGGCGAGCTCGGTTGATACGGAGTGGTTTCAGTGAAGAGATCCTCCGGGCCTTCCAGATCACCATACACTTCGTCAGTGGAAATATGGTGAAAGCGGAAATTGGCCTTACGTGCGTCATCCATGGCCGCCCAATAGTGACGCGAGGCCTCCAACAGAGTGTAAGTGCCAATGATATTTGTCTGGATGAACTCGGACGGGCCAGAGATTGACCGGTCGACGTGCGATTCCGCTGCCAAATGCATGATGGCATCCGGCTGGTGCTCACGCAGGACGCGATCAATTTGTTCGCGATCGCAGATATCAACGCGTTCGAACGCATAACGCGAGTTCTGACTGACTTCAGCCAAAGACTCCAGGTTACCGGCGTAAGTCAACTTGTCGACGTTAACGACAGAGTCAGTAGTATTGGAGATGATGTGACGGATGACTGCCGAGCCGATAAACCCGGCGCCGCCGGTAACTAGAATTTTCACGCGAAACCATACCCTTGAGTTGCTGACAGTGTCACCAACGAGCACCGTCTAATCCATGAATACAAAAACCGCAGGAAAGCAGGCTTCTGTCAGAGTCTGTCTGAATCGATGTGTAAACATGCCACTATCGAACAACCGCAGCATTTTACAGCTTAATGAGCGTTTTACTAATGGATATAGATAAACTGTGGTGCAAATCGATTTACGCGTCGCACCAACCGTGGGTTACGCCAGACGTTTGCGCGCTGCTCGATTCGAACGCCCACGAAACCAGCCAATAATTGGACCAATCAGCATGCCGATAAGCAAAGCTACAAGCGCGACGAGCGAAACAGGCAGTTGAGGCCCCGACCACCCCAGAAACATCAGCGCGACCGACTGCTGGTTTTCAAGGATAAAAGCCAGAACAACCAGTACCAGCAGCAATACAAAAACACCGAGAAGAATGCGCTTGAGGTTACGCACGCGCGCCTCCTTGATAATTCAGAGCGAAGATCAAACCCCCTCCTCCTCTTCTTCGTTCACACGATCGCGCAGTTCTTTACCTGGCTTGAAATGCGGAACGAATTTACCGTCCAGACTGACAGATTGGCCGGTCTTTGGATTGCGGCCCACGCGCGGAGCGCGGTAGTGCAGGGAGAAGCTGCCGAAACCACGGATCTCGATACGATCACCGGTGGCGAGGCACTGAGACATTTGTTCAAGCATGGTCTTGATGGCCAGCTCCACATCCTTGGATGAGAGTAGCCCTTGATGGGTGACAATTCGTTCGATCAACTCCGACTTCGTCATATTTTTCCCTTCTTTTTCAAGCAGCTAGATCAGCGCTTGAAAGGTTTTAGCATGCCCGGAAGATTTTGAACAGCCCAGGGATTGACATATCTTTCCCGGGGTCAAAACGCCCATTTTCAGGGCATCCCATTGGCGAGTCAGATCTCTACAAGCCTAACGACACATCACCAGCATGGTCCGGGTGACGAAGCCTGCCGGGTTAAAGCCAAACGGGTATTCGTCTTCATCTTTGGCATCATCAGAACGGGTGATAACCTTATAGCCCTTGCCTTTACACTCCTTCGCTGCACGCTTCTGGCACTTTTCCCAACCGGAACCCAACCCGGAGCAATCGACCTCGATACCACTGACGCCGCGCACCGCATGGGTTTTCGCACTGGTGGTGCACCCTGCCAGCGCCAAGACCACTGCAACAACAAATAACTTGTTCATCCACTTCCTTATGCCAGGCAAGCCTGACGACTAATGCTCAAGATCAAGCTTAGTCGCCAATAGGCGATTGATCCGATTAAAGAAACAGACCCGCAGCCGAAGCCATTGGTTTCATGCACGGACGTACAAAGACCGAATCGCAGGCACAAAAAAGGGCGACCGAAGTCGCCCTTTTTAATGATCAAGCAGAACTTAGTTCTGTTTGGCCATTGCTTGACGCAGCAGTGCCGCCATAGTGGTGTCAGCTGCTTCACCTTCCGGAGCTGCTTTCAGGCTCTGGATGGCTTCTTTCTCTTCAGCATCGTCTTTCGACTTGATCGAGAGCTGGATTACGCGGCTCTTGCGATCAACGCTGATGATCTTGGCTTCAACTTCCTGGCCTTCTTTCAGAACGTTGCGCGCGTCTTCAACGCGGTCACGGCTGATTTCGGAGGCTTTCAGGGTAGCTTCGATGTCGTCGGCCAGAACGATGATGGCGCCTTTGGCGTCAACTTCTTTCACGGTACCGGTCACGATAGCGCCCTTGTCGTTAACCGAGACGTACTCGGAGAACGGATCGCTTTCCAGTTGCTTGATGCCCAGGGAGATGCGCTCGCGCTCTGGGTCAACCGACAGGATGACGGTGTCCAGCTCGTCGCCCTTCTTGAAACGACGTACGGCTTCTTCGCCCACTTCGTTCCAGGAGATGTCGG
The DNA here is from genome assembly GCF_004307505.1 of Pseudomonas sp. Sample_11. NCBI lineage: Bacteria > Pseudomonadati > Pseudomonadota > Gammaproteobacteria > Pseudomonadales > Pseudomonadaceae > Pseudomonas > Pseudomonas sp. Sample_11. Next base: position 127,381 of record NZ_RCOD01000039.1, on the reverse strand, counting down.
ACAGGTGAACCAGACCGTCGATGCCGCCGTCCAGACCAATGAAGATACCGAAATCGGTGATCGACTTGATGGTGCCGGAGATCTTGTCGCCCTTGTTGAACTGGCCAGAGAAGTCTTCCCATGGGTTCGACTTGCACTGCTTGATGCCCAGGGAGATACGACGACGCTCTTCGTCGATGTCCAGAACCATGACTTCCACTTCGTCGCCGACTTGTACGACTTTCGAAGGGTGGATGTTCTTGTTGGTCCAGTCCATTTCCGAAACGTGTACCAGACCTTCAACGCCTTCTTCCAGCTCAGCGAAGCAGCCGTAGTCGGTCAGGTTGGTAACACGAGCGGTAACGCGAGTGCCTTCTGGGTAACGGGCTTTGATAGCAACCCATGGATCTTCGCCCAGTTGCTTCAGGCCCAGGGAAACACGGTTGCGTTCGCGATCGTATTTCAGAACCTTGACGTCGATTTCGTCACCAACGTTGACGATCTCGGAAGGATGCTTGATGCGCTTCCAGGCCATGTCGGTGATGTGCAGCAGGCCGTCCACGCCACCCAGATCGACGAATGCGCCGTAATCGGTGAGGTTTTTGACGATACCTTTGACTTGCTGGCCTTCCTGCAGGGATTCCAGCAGAGCTTCACGCTCGGCGGAGTTCTCGGCTTCGAGGACGCTGCGACGGGAAACGACAACGTTGTTGCGCTTCTGGTCCAGCTTGATGACCTTGAATTCCAGCTCTTTGCCTTCCAGGTGCGTGGTGTCGCGCACTGGACGGACGTCAACCAGGGAACCTGGCAGGAACGCACGGATGCCGTTAACGTCGACAGTGAAGCCGCCTTTAACCTTACCGTTGATAACGCCCTTGACCACTTCCTCGGCTGCGAAGGCTGCTTCCAGAACGATCCAGCATTCAGCGCGCTTGGCTTTTTCACGGGACAGCTTGGTTTCGCCAAAGCCGTCTTCAACCGAATCCAGAGCAACGTGAACTTCATCACCAACGTTGATGTTCAGTTCGCCAGCATCGTTGTAGAACTGCTCAAGCGGGATGAGTGCTTCAGACTTCAGACCAGCGTGAACGGTTACCCAGCGAGCCTGGTAATCGATATCAACGATAACACCGGTGATGATGGAGCCTGCCTGAAGGTTCAGGGTTTTCAGGCTTTCTTCAAAGAGTTCCGCAAAGCTTTCGCTCATTTTAATTCCTGTAGATGAGGGCGAAGTAAACGCCCATCTCCACACCCCAGACGGTGTGGGTTAGTTTCATTTAAAAGAAGCACCGCAGGACTATGACTGGTCCCCTGCGGCCTTCTTAGTCACCCGGCGATATCGCGAATGGCGATCTCGCTCATGATGCGTTCAAGCACCTGATCGATGGAAAGCTCCGTTGAATCCAGCTGAATCGCGTCGGCCGCCGGCTTGAGCGGGGCTACTGCGCGCTGGATGTCACGCTCATCGCGTGCACGGATCTCATCTAGCAGACTCGACAGACTAACACCCTCGACTTTGCCCTTCAACTGCAAATATCGACGGCGCGCCCGCTCCTCGGCACTGGCGGTGAGGAAAATCTTCAGCGGTGCATCCGGAAAAACCACCGTACCCATGTCGCGGCCGTCGGCCACCAGGCCCGGCGCTTCCTGGAAAGCACGCTGGCGCTGCAGCAGCGCCTCACGCACAGCGGGCAGCGCAGCCACTTGCGAAGCGCCTGAACCGACGCTTTCGGTGCGAATGACATCGCTGACTTCGTCGCCTTCCAGAATAATCCGCTGCAGTTGACCTTCGGTCGCGGCGATGAACTGTACATCCAGATGAGCGGCCAATGTTTTCAGCAGCTCTTCATTGGTCAGGTCGACGCCATGGTTGTGCGCAGCAAACGCGAGCAAGCGATAAAGCGCACCGGAATCCAGCAGGTTCCAGCCCAGACGCTTGGCCAGAATCCCGGCGACCGTGCCTTTGCCGGAGCCGCTTGGCCCATCGATGGTGATGACCGGTGCAATGTTTTTCACGACTGAGCCTCTTGTGCCACACGAATGCCGACTTGCCCGCACAGCGCGAGGAAGTTGGGGAACGAGGTCGCGACGTTGGCGCAATCGTGGATGCGGATCGGTGCGGTAGCGCGCAACGAGGCAACGCTGAAGGCCATGGCGATACGGTGATCGCCGTGACCATGCACTTCGCCGCCGCCGATCTGGCCGCCGTCGATGATGATGCCGTCCGGGGTCGGTTCGCACTTGACGCCCAGCGCCAGCAAACCGTCCGCCATGACCTGAATCCGGTCGGATTCCTTGACCCGCAGCTCTTCGGCTCCGGTGAGCACGGTACGCCCTTCGGCGCACGCAGCCGCAACGAACAGGACCGGGAATTCGTCGATCGCCAGCGGCACCAGTTCTTCCGGAATCTCGATACCCTTGAGTTTAGCTGCCCGCACGCGCAAGTCAGCCACTGGCTCGCCACCGACTTCGCGCTGGTTTTCCAGAGTGATATCGGCACCCATCAGGCGCAGGATATCGATCACGCCAGTACGGGTCGGGTTGATGCCGACGTGCTCCAGCACCAGCTCGGAACCCTCGGCGATCGAGGCTGCAACCAGGAAGAACGCCGACGACGAGATATCGCCCGGCACTTCGATGTGAGTCGCGGTGAGCTTGCCGCCGGACTCGACCGAAGCCGTGGCGCCGTCAACGCTGACCGGGTAGCCGAAGCCACGCAGCATGCGCTCGGTGTGATCGCGGGTCGGTGCCGGCTCGGTAACGGTGGTCTTGCCTTCGGCATACAGACCGGCGAGCAGCAGACAGGATTTCACCTGGGCACTGGCCATCGGCATGGTGTAGGTCAGGCCTTTGAGCTTGTGACCACCGCGAATGGTCATCGGTGGACGACCTTCAGCAGCGGTCTCGATGACCGCACCCATTTCCCGCAGCGGATTGGCCACGCGATTCATCGGACGCTTGGACAGCGAAGCGTCGCCGGTCAGGGTGCTGTCGAAGTTCTGCGCCGCCAGCAGGCCGGAGAGCAGACGCATCGAGGTGCCGGAGTTGCCCAGGTAGATCGGGCCAGGCGCAGGTTTCAGGCCGTGCAGGCCGACACCGTGAATGGTCACGCGGCCGTGGTGCGGACCTTCGATGACCACGCCCATGTCGCGAAACGCCTGCAAGGTCGCCAGGGCGTCTTCGCCCTCAAGGAAGCCTTCGACTTCGGTGACGCCTTCGGCCAGCGAGCCGAGCATGATCGAACGGTGGGAAATCGATTTGTCACCCGGTACGCGAATCCGACCGGACAGGCGGCCACCAGGTTGAGCCAGGAAGATCAGATCGTTGGAATTCATAGCGTCCACATAGGCCCTGCGGGCCAGGATTTTACTGAAATGCTCGCGGGCAACCCGGGCGCGCGTGAAAACGCCCAACAATTGGTGCCCATCCCCTGCATCGACCGCGTCGCGCAAGGCGTCGAGGTCGCTGCGAAATGTATCGAGTGTGCGCAGGACAGCCTCGCGGTTGGCGAGGAAGATGTCGTGCCACATCACCGGGTCGCTTCCGGCGATTCTTGTGAAATCGCGAAAACCACCGGCAGCGTAACGGAAGATCTCCAGATTTTCATTGCGCTTGGCCAATGAATCGACCAGACCGAAGGCCAGCAGGTGCGGCAGATGGCTGGTCGCGGCAAGCACTTCATCGTGACGCTCGACCTGCATGTGCTCGACATCGGCGCCCAGTTCGCGCCAGAGACGATCGACCACCGCCAGCGCGGCAGGATCGGTCTGCTCGAGCGGCGTCAGGATCACCTTGTGCCGGCGGAACAGCTCGGCATTCGAGGCTTCCACCCCGCTCTGCTCGGAACCGGCAATCGGGTGCCCCGGGACGAAGCGCGCCGGCATGCCGCCGAACGCTTCAGTCGCGGCGCGCACCACGTTGCCTTTGGCACTACCGACATCCGTGAGAATCGCCTGCCCCAGATCCATGACAGCCAGACGCGCGAGCAGCTTTTCCATGGCCAGAATCGGCACCGCCAGCTGAATCACATCGGCACCGACGCAAGCCGCCGCCAAGTCGTCTTCACAGCGATCGACCACACCCAATTCGACCGCGAGCCTGCGCGATTGCGGGTCGAGATCGACGCCGACCACTTCACGGCACAGGCCGCTTTCACGCAAACCCTTGGCAAACGAACCACCGATCAACCCCAGACCGACCACCACAAGGCGACCGATCATAGATGCAGCAGGTTGCAGCGCAGTGACATCAACCACGAGCCAGAACCTTGCGCAGCGCCTCGAGGAAACGGCTGTTTTCTGCCGGCAGACCGATGGTCACCCGCAGGTGGTTCGGCATGCCGTAATTGGCCACCGGACGCACGATCACGCCTTCGCGCAGCAAGCCCTGGAAAATTGGCGCCGCCACCTGGCCGAGATCGACGCAGATGAAGTTGCCTTTGGATTCGATCCAGCCCAGCCCCAGCTCACGGAAACCGGCCTGCAACTGCTGCATGCCGGATTCGTTGAGCTGACGGCTTTGCGCCAGATATTCCTCGTCCTTCAGCGCCGCACACGCCGCCGCCAACGCGAGGCTGTTGACGTTGAATGGCTGACGAACGCGGTTCAGCACGTCCGCCACCACAGGTGTCGACAAGCCATAACCGACGCGCAGCGCGGCCAGGCCATAGGCCTTGGAGAAGGTGCGCGACACCAGCAGGTTCGGGTAGGCGGCGAGGAAGTCGAGACCGTCCGGCAAATCACTGCCTTCGGCGTACTCGATATAAGCCTCGTCGAGGACTACCAGCACATGCTCGGGAACGTCCTGCAGGAATTCGTCCAGCGCTTCGGCGCCGAACCAGGTGCCGGTCGGGTTGTTCGGGTTGGCGATAAACACCACGCGGGTGTTGGCATCGATGGCCGCAAGCATCGCCGGCAGGTCATGGCCCCAGTCTTTGGCTGGAACGACTTTGGCTTGTGCGCCGACAGCTTGAGTCGCGATCGGATACACCGCGAAGGCGTGCTCACTGAACACCGCATTCAGGCCCGGCGCCAGATAGGCACGCGCAACCAGCTCAAGAATGTCGTTGGAGCCATTGCCCAGCGTGACCTGGTTCAGCTCGACGCGGCACTGCTCGGCGAGCAGCGACTTCAGGGCGAAACCATTGCCGTCCGGGTAGCGGGTCAGCTCGGCCAGCTCTTCGCGGATCGCCGCCAATGCCTTCGGGCTGGCGCCCAATGGGTTTTCGTTGCTCGCCAGTTTGACGATTTTTGCCGGATCCAGATCCAGCTCGCGCGCCAGTTCGTCCACAGGCTTGCCCGGAACGTACGGCGAAAGTTGTTGCACGCCCGGCTGTGCCAGAGCGAGGAAGTTGCCACTCATTTGCTACCGCCCCTTAGAGAACTGCTTTCGGGTAGGAACCCAGCACTTTGAGTGCTACTGCTTCCTGACTGATCTTTTCCAGCACACCTTTGATCCACGGATCACGGTGGTGGCCGACGAAGTCGATGAAGAACACGTAAGTCCATTTACCGCTGCGCGACGGACGGGTTTCGATGCGGGTCAGGTCGATGCCATTGTCATGGAACGGCACCAGCAGCTCGTGGAGCGCGCCGGGCTTGTTGCTCATCGACACGATGATCGAGGTCTTGTCGTCGCCGGTCGGCGGCACTTCCTGGTTACCGATCATCAGGAAGCGCGTCGAGTTGTCCGGGCGATCTTCGATCTTCTCGGCCAGGCGCGTCAGGCCATACAGCCCTGCCGCCATGTCACCAGCGATCGCTGCCGAATTCCACTCACCCTTGACCCGCTTGGCCGCTTCGGCGTTGCTCGACACCGCGACGCGTTCGACATTCGGGTAATGCGCGTCCAGCCACTTGCGGCACTGAGCCAGCGACTGCGCGTGGGAATAGATGCGGCTGATGCTGTCGGTCTTGGTGTTTTCGCCGACCAGCAGATGATGGTGGATGCGCAACTCGACTTCGCCACAGATCACCATGTCGTGCTCGAGGAAGCTGTCCAGCGTGTGGTTGACCGCGCCTTCGGTGGAGTTTTCCACCGGCACCACGCCGAAATTCACCGCACCGGCGGCGACTTCGCGGAACACTTCGTCGATTGCCGCCATCGGCTTGCTGATCACCGCGTGACCGAAGTGTTTCATCGCTGCCGCTTGGGTGAAGGTACCTTCAGGGCCGAGGTAGGCCACTTTCAGGGGCTGCTCCAGCGCCAGGCACGACGACATGATTTCGCGGAACAGCCGCGCCATTTCTTCGTTGCCCAGTGGCCCCTGGTTGCGCTCCATCACACGCTTGAGCACCTGAGCTTCGCGCTCGGGACGATAGAACACCGGCACTTCGCCTTCGGCCAGCGAGGCCATCTTCACGCGGGCGACTTCCTGGGCGCAACGCGCACGCTCACTGATCAGCTCGAGGACTTTGGTGTCCAGAGCGTCGATGCGAACGCGCAGTGCCTTGAGTTCTTGCTCGGACATCAGCCGTGTTCCTTCTCGAATTCCGCCATGTACGCCACCAGCGCGTTAACTGCGGTGATGTCGACGGCGTTGTAGATGGAGGCGCGCATGCCGCCCACCGAACGGTGACCCTTGAGGTTGAGCAGACCGCGCTCGTCGGCACCAGCGAGAAACGGCTTGTCCAGACGATCGTCAGCGAGACGGAACGGTACATTCATCCACGAGCGATCCGACTTGTTGATCGGGTTGCTGTAGAGGCCGCTGGCATCGATGAAGTCGTACAGGGTGCGCTGCTTGACGTCGTTGAGCTTGGCAATCGCTTCGACGCCGCCCTGCTCTTTCAGCCATTGGAACACCAGACCGGACAGGTACCAGGCCAGCGTCGGCGGGGTGTTGTACATCGAACCGTTATCAGCTGCGACCTTGTAATTAAGCATGGTCGGGCACAGCGAGCGGGCCTTGCCCAACAGGTCTTCGCGGATGATGTTGACGACGATGCCGCTCGGGCCAATGTTCTTCTGCGCGCCAGCGTAGATCATGCCGAAACGCGAAATATCGACTGGGCGCGAGAGGATGTCCGAAGACATGTCGGCGACCAGCGGCACGTCACCGGTTTGCGGGATCCACTGGAATTCCAGACCGCCGATGGTTTCGTTCGGCGCGTAGTGAACGTAAGCGGCGTCTTTCGACAGATTCCACTCGTTCTGGCCGGGGATGGCGAAATAGTCGTAAGGCTTGGCAGTGGCAGCAACGTTGACGTGGCCATAGCGCGAGGCTTCTTCGATGGCTTTCTGCGACCAGATACCGGTGTCGATGTAGTCGGCCGAGCCACCTTCAGGCAACAGGTTCAGCGGGATCTGCGCGAACTGCTGGCTGGCGCCGCCCTGCAGAAACAGCACTTTGTAGTTCGACGGGATATTCAGCAGGTCACGCAGATCCTGCTCGGCCTGGGTGGCGATGGACACGAACTCATCGCTGCGATGGCTCATTTCCATGACCGACAGACCCTTGCCGTGCCAATCAAGGAGTTCACCCTGGGCGCGCTGCAGGACAGCTTCAGGCAGCGCCGCCGGACCGGCGCAGAAGTTATAGGCTCGCTTGCTCACATCCAATCTCGCTCTGATTTGGTGGTCACTTGAATCTTTTGGTTTGCGACTGATCGTTCCCAGCGGCATTCCCACGCAGAGCGTGGGAACGATCATCCGCAGTGTTGCAAATTTTCATACCGGACAAATAACAAGGGGGCGAATTCTCATCCGCCCCCTCGTTTGTCCGCTTATTCCTGCGGTTCTTCGTCTGCTGCGGCGTCGAGTTGCTGGTCCTCACCTGCTTCGTCGATACCGACGCTGCCTGCGATTTCCTCGCCCTCTTCACCTTCGAGTTCTTCGCCTTCGATTTCCGAAGGCTCCTGAACCCGCTCCAGCCCGACCAGGGTTTCATCCTTGGCCAGCTTGATCAGCGTCACGCCCTGAGTGTTACGACCCAGGCTCGACACTTCGTCGACACGGGTACGCACCAGGGTGCCCTGATCGGAGATCAGCATGATTTCTTCGCCGTCGAGTACTTGTACCGCGCCGACCAGACGGCCGTTACGCTCGTTGCTGACCATGGCGATCACGCCCTGACCGCCACGCTTGTACTCAGGGAACTCGGTGATCGCGGTGCGCTTGCCATAACCACGCTCGGAAGCGGTGAGGATCTGGCTGCCTTCTTCCGGGATCAGCATGGAAATCAGCTTCTGCCCTTCCGGCAGACGCATGCCGCGCACGCCGCGAGCGGTACGGCCCATGGCACGCACGTCGGACTCTTTGAAACGGGTGACCTTGCCGCCATCGGAGAACAGCATCACTTCGCGCTCGCCATCGGTGATGGCTGCAGAGATCAGCACGTCGCCTTCGTCCAGCTCCAGCGCGATCAGACCGACGCTGCGCTGACGACTGAAGGATTCCAGCGGGGTCTTCTTCACGGTGCCGTTGGCGGTGGCCATGAAGATGTAGTGACCTTCGGTGTATTCCTCGACCGGCAGCATGGTGGTGATGTATTCACCGTCATCCAGCGGCAACAGGTTGACCAGCGGACGACCACGGGCCGCGCGGGATGCTTCCGGAATCTCGTAGGTCTTGAGCCAGTACACCTTGCCCTTGCTGGAGAACAGCAGCAGCGTGGTGTGGCTGTTGGCGACCAGCAGGTGAGCGATGTAGTCCTCATCCTTGACGCCGGTGGCCGATTTGCCTTTGCCGCCACGACGCTGAGCCTGGTACGCAGCCAGCGGCTGGGTCTTGGCGTAGCCACCGTGGGAGATGGTCACGACGCGCTCTTCTTCCGGGATCATGTCGCCCAGGGTCAGGTCGAGACGGGCATCGAGAATTTCGGTGCGGCGCACGTCGCCGTATTCGGCGCGGATCACTTCCAGCTCTTCGCGGATCACTTCCATCAGACGCACGGCGCTGTTGAGGATGCGGATCAGCTCGCCGATCTGGTTGAGGATCTCTTGATACTCGGCCAGCAGCTTCTCGTGCTCCAGACCGGTCAGACGGTGCAGGCGCAGTTCGAGAATGGCTTGGGCCTGTTCTGGCGAGAGGAAGTACTTGCCTTCACGCAGACCGTATTGCGGATCGAGGTTTTCCGGACGGCACGAATCGGCACCGGCACGCTCAACCATCGCCACCACAGCCGAAGATTCCCAAGGCGTGCTGATCAGCGCTTCCTTGGCTTCCGACGGTGTTGGCGAAGCCTTGATCAGGGCGATTACCGGATCGATGTTCGACAGCGCAACAGCCTGACCTTCGAGAATGTGCCCACGCTCGCGCGCCTTGCGCAATTCGAACACGGTACGGCGGGTGACCACTTCGCGACGGTGACGGACGAAGGCTTCCAGCAGATCCTTGAGGTTGAGGATGCGTGGGCGGCCGTCGATCAGCGCGACGATGTTGATACCGAACACCGATTGCAGCTGGGTCTGGGCGTAGAGGTTGTTGAGGATCACCTCCGGCACTTCGCCGCGACGCAGTTCGATCACGACACGCATACCGTCCTTGTCGGACTCGTCGCGCAGCTCGGTGATGCCTTCGAGCTTCTTCTCTTTGACCAGCTCGGCGATCTTCTCGATCAGACGCGCCTTGTTCAGCTGGTAAGGCAGTTCGGTGATGACGATCTGCTGACGGCCACCGACCTTGTCAATGTCTTCGATGATCGAGCGGGCACGCATGTAAATGCGCCCGCGACCGGTGCGGTAGGCTTCGATGATGCCGGCGCGACCGTTGATGATCGCAGCCGTCGGGAAGTCCGGACCGGGAATGTATTGCATCAGCTCATCGACGGTCAGCTCAGGGTTGTCGATGAGGGCCAGGCAACCGTCGATGACTTCACCGAGGTTGTGCGGCGGAATGTTGGTCGCCATGCCCACAGCGATACCGCTGGAACCGTTGACCAGCAGGTTCGGTACGCGGGTCGGCATGACTGCCGGGATCAGTTCGGTGCCGTCGTAGTTCGGCACCCAGTCCACGGTTTCCTTGTGCAGGTCAGCCAGCAGCTCGTGCGCCAGCTTGGTCATGCGCACTTCGGTGTATCGCATGGCCGCAGCGTTGTCGCCGTCGACCGAACCGAAGTTGCCCTGGCCGTCGACCAGCAGGTAGCGCAGGGAGAAAGGCTGGGCCATGCGAACGATGGTGTCGTACACGGCAGTGTCACCGTGCGGGTGATACTTACCGATCACGTCGCCGACGACACGGGCAGATTTCTTGTACGGCTTGTTGTAGTCGTTGCCCAGCTCGCTCATCGCGAACAGTACGCGACGGTGCACGGGCTTGAGGCCATCGCGCGCATCCGGCAGTGCACGGCCGACGATCACGCTCATTGCGTAGTCGAGGTAGGACTGTTTCAGCTCGTCTTCGATATTGACCGGGAGGATTTCTTTGGCCAGTTCGCCCATGAGAAGCCTGATTCCTTTTTCTGGTGAAACTTCGTCATATCCATGTGGGAGCAACGAAGCTCGTCGGGGCCGGCCGAGTGCCATGCGCCGACTTACGACAAATCAACATTGGATCGCGGATTTGCGCAGTAAAGACAGCTCCGTGGAGCCGCCTCGGAAAACGCCGGATGTTATCACAAAGGCCGCCACGCACCTATCCCCCAGATGCGCATGGAGCATAGTTAGTTGACCGATGACAGGCTTGAGGGGGACGACAGAAGCTCTGAGCTTCTTTGAATGTGAAATCTGGGGCAGATTTACAGTTGTTTATTGACATTCAGGCCCTCATCGCTGGCAAGCCAGCTCCCACAGGTTCAATGCCGGGCACAAAACCTGTGGGAGCTGGCTTGCCAGCGATGGGGCCCGCTCACACGCTAAAGACCTTCAATGCAGGCGCTTGCGACACATCAGCTGGGCCATTTTCGCGGTATCCGGGCGTTCGACGATGCCTTTTTCGGTGACGATCGCATCGATCAGATCCGCCGGGGTGACATCAAACACCGGGTTGAACGCTTCAACATTGGCACCGACGCGTTTACCGCCGACTTCCAGCAACTCGGCGCCATCACGCTCTTCAATCGGGATGTCATCGCCGCTGGCCAGATTCATGTCGATGGTCGAACTTGGTGCCACGACCATGAAGCGCACGCCGTGGTGCATGGCATTCACCGCTAATTGATAGGTGCCGATCTTGTTCGCCACGTCGCCATTGGCGGTGATGCGGTCAGCGCCGACGATCACCCAGGTCACGCCTTTGGTTTTCATGATGTGCGCGGCGGCGGAGTCGGCGTTCAGGGTCACCGGGATGCCTTCGTTGGCCAGTTCCCACGCGGTCAGGCGCGAGCCTTGCAGCCACGGCCGGGTTTCGTCGGCGTAAACACGCTCGACCATGCCTTCTATATAAGCAGCGCGGATCACCCCCAGCGCAGTACCGAACCCGCCGGTGGCCAGCGCGCCGGTATTGCAATGGGTCAGGATGGCTTGAGCGTTACCCTGATGCTTGCGAATCAGATCGACACCAAGCTGCGCCATGGTCAGGTTGGCCTCGCGGTCGCTTTGGTGAATGGCGATGGCCTCGGCTTCCAGCGCCGCCAGCGGATCGGCTTTGCTTTTCAAACGATCCAGGCGATCGTGCATGCGCCCCAGCGCCCAGAACAGATTGACCGCGGTCGGACGCGAATCGGCCAACAGCGCGAAATCCTCTTCCAGCGCCGCGTACCAGTCGCCGCCCTCGGCAATCCGCGCCCGCGCCGCGAGGACGATGCCATAAGCCGCACTGATGCCAATAGCCGGTGCGCCACGCACGACCATCGAGCGAATCGCCTCGGCCACGCCGGCGGCGCTGGTGTAGGCGATCCAGGTTTCCTCGAACGGCAAAATACGCTGATCCAGCAGGTGCAGCGCGCCATCACGCCAATCGATGGCCTTTACTTTCTCCGCAGCCAACAGTCGATCGCGCATCCCACACCCCGCACTCATGAACAAAAGCCGCCGATTATAGCGATCCCCCCGCGAAGACGCTCGGGTATACTTCGCCATCCTTTACAAAAGCACTGGAACCGACCCTCGATGCCGAAACCTGCCATTGCGCTCGACCTGTTATTGCTGCCGACCTGGCTGGTCCCCGTCGAACCGGCAGGCGTGGTGCTCAAGGAGCACGGCCTGGGCATCCGTGACGGTTGCATCGTGTTTATCGGCCCGCGCGCCGAAGCGTTGAAGTGTAACGCGACAGAAATCCGTGAATTGCCGGATGTTCTGTTGGCGCCGGGACTGATCAATGCCCACGGCCACGCGGCGATGACGCTGTTCCGTGGCCTGGCTGACGATCTGCCGTTGATGACCTGGCTGGAAAATCATATCTGGCCGGCCGAGGGTAAATGGGTCGATGAGGACTTCGTCCGCGACGGCACCGATCTGGCCATCGCCGAGCAGATCAAGGGCGGCATCACCTGCTTCTCTGACATGTATTTCTTCCCGAAAGTCGCCAGCGAGCGCGTACACAACAGCGGCATCCGCGCGCAGATCGCCATTCCGATCCTCGATTTCCCGATCCCCGGCGCCAGCAGTGCCGACGAAGCCATTCGTCAGGGCGTCGAATTGTTCGGCGATCTCAAGCATCACGAACGCATCAAGATTACTTTCGGCCCGCATGCACCCTACACCGTCGGTGATGAGAACCTGGAAAAAATCAGGGTGATCGCCGAGGAGCTGGACGCCTCGATCCACATGCATGTGCATGAAACCGCATTCGAAGTGCAGCAGGCTGTCGAGCAAACCGGCGAACGGCCACTGGCGCGCCTGGGTCGCCTTGGCCTGCTCGGCCCGCGCTTCCAGGCGGTGCACATGACCCAGATCAGCGATGACGACCTCGCGCTGCTGGTAGAAAGCAACAGCAGCGTGATCCACTGCCCGGAATCCAACCTCAAACTGGCCAGCGGCTTCTGCCCGGTCGAACGTTTGTGGCAGGCTGGGGTGAACGTTGCCGTCGGCACCGATGGCGCGGCGAGCAACAATGATCTCGACCTGCTCGGCGAAACCCGCACCGCCGCCCTGCTGGCCAAAGCCGTCGCCGGCTCCGCCACTGCGCTGGACGCCCATCGCGCCTTGCGCATGGCCACCCTTAATGGGGCGCGCGCATTGGGGATCGAGGCGCAGGTCGGCTCGCTGGAGATCGGCAAAGCCGCAGACATCGTCGCTTTCGACCTGTCCGGTCTGGCGCAGCAACCGGTGTATGACCCGGTGTCGCAGCTGATTTATGCCACCGGGCGTGATTGCGTGAAACACCTGTGGGTCGCCGGCAAGCAACTGCTCGACGACCGGCGCCTGACCCGCATGGACGAACAACAGCTGGGCGCGACCGCCCGCCACTGGGGCCAGCGCATCAGCGGCCACACCGAATCGTAAACACCGCGGCGCTATATCCGCGGCTACAGCCCTTTTCAGGTTTTTCGAGGAATTGAACATGAGCAACGTCGACCACGCCGAAATCGCCAAATTCGAGGCCCTGGCCCATCGCTGGTGGGACCGCGAGAGCGAATTCAAACCGCTGCACGACATCAACCCGCTGCGGGTCAACTGGATTGACGAACGCGTCAGCCTGGCCGGCAAGAAAGTCCTCGACGTCGGCTGCGGCGGCGGCATCCTCAGCGAAGCCATGGCTCAGCGCGGCGCCACCGTGATGGGCATCGACATGGGCGAAGCGCCGCTGGCGGTCGCACAACTGCATCAGCTGGAATCCGGGGTCAGCGTCGAATACCGCCAGATCACCGCCGAAGCCCTCGCCGACGAGATGCCCGAGCAGTTCGACGTGGTCACCTGCCTGGAAATGCTCGAGCACGTGCCGGATCCATCCTCGGTAATCCGCGCCTGTTTCCGCATGGTCAAGCCGGGCGGCCAGGTGTTCTTCTCCACCATCAACCGCAACCCGAAGGCGTACCTGTTCGCCATCGTCGGCGCCGAATACATCATGAAGCTGTTGCCGCGCGGCACCCACGACTTCAAGAAATTCATCCGCCCGTCCGAGCTCGGTGCGTGGAGCCGCATGGCTGGCCTGACCGTCAAGGACATCATCGGCCTGACCTACAACCCGCTGACCAAGCACTACAAGCTGGCCAACGACGTTGACGTCAACTACATGATCCAGACCCTGCGCGAGGAATAAGCCGATGGCCATCAGAGCGGTACTTTTCGACATGGACGGCACCCTGCTCGACACCGCGCCGGACTTCATCGCCATCTGCCAGGCGATGCGCGCCGATCGCGGTTTGCCGCCGATCAACGACAAGCACATCCGCGACGAGATTTCCGGCGGGGCCAAGGCCATGGTTGCGGTGACATTTTCGATGGATCCGGAATCGCCGGGCTTCGAGGAACTGCGCCAGGAGTTTCTCGAGCGCTATCTGGTCGGTTGCGCAGTGCACAGTAAACTGTTCGACGGCATGGGCGAACTGCTCGCCGATATCGAAAAGGCCAACCTGATCTGGGGCGTGGTCACCAACAAACCGGTGCGCTTCGCCGAGCCGATCATGCAGCGCCTGGGGCTGGCCGAGCGTTCGGCGCTGCTGATCTGCCCGGATCATGTGAAGAACAGCAAGCCGGATCCGGAGCCGCTGATCCTCGCCTGCAAGATGCTTGATCTGGATCCGTCGACCGTGCTGTTTATCGGCGATGATCTGCGCGATATCGAATCGGGCCGCGATGCCGGGACCAAAACCGCTGCGGTGACTTACGGCTACATCCACCCGGACGACAATCCACGGCACTGGGGCGCGGACGTGGTGGTGGATCACCCGCTGGAGTTGCGCAAGGTACTCGACAGCGCGCTGTGCAGCTGCTGACCAAAATCAAAAGATCGCAGCCTTCGGCAGCTCCTACAGGAGAATGCATACCCATGTAGGAGCTGCCGAAGGCTGCGATCTTTTAAGGACTATGAGGTTTTTATGTTTGATTACACCGCTCGCCCTGAATTGCTCAAGGATCGGGTCATTCTGGTCACCGGTGCCGGCCGTGGCATTGGCGCGGCTGCGGCGAAAACCTATGCCGCCCACGGTGCCACCGTGCTGCTGCTGGGCAAGACCGAAGCCAATCTGACCGAGGTCTACGACGAAATCGAAGCAGCCGGCCACCCGCAACCGGCGGTGATCCCGTTCAACCTCGAGACCGCCCTGCCCCATCAATATGATGAGCTGGCAGCGATGATCGAAACCGAGTTCGGCCACCTCGATGGCCTGCTGCACAACGCTTCGATCATCGGCCCGCGCACGCCGATCGAACAACTCTCCGGCGAAAACTTCATGCGTGTCATGCAGGTCAACGTCAACGCGATGTTCATGCTGACCAGCACCCTGCTGCCGCTGCTCAAGCTCTCGCAAGATGCTTCGGTGGTGTTCACCTCGAGTAGCGTCGGGCGCAAGGGTCGCGCGTACTGGGGCGCTTACGGCGTGTCGAAATTTGCCACCGAAGGCCTGATGCAAACCCTGGCCGATGAAGTGGAGGGCGTTGCGCCGGTACGCTCCAACAGCATCAACCCGGGCGGTACGCGCACCAGCATGCGCGCGCAGGCTTATCCGGGGGAAAATCCGCTGAACAACCCGACACCGGAAGAGATCATGCCGGTGTATCTGTACCTGATGGGCCCGGACAGCGCGGGCGTCAATGGCCAGGCTTTCAACGCCCAATAACGCCATACGTCGCATTTGTTGCCGCGGCAGAATGCTGTCGCGGCAAGCCCTTGCCGCTCATAACCATCACAAAGCCGCCAATAACCCAGCGCGGCGGCCCGGCATCTGTCAGCAAGTCATTGATTCGAAAAGCTTTAATTTAAATCGAACCGAATGGCACGGGTTTCGCTCTAAATTCCCTCAAAACATGCCGTGTGATGGCCATGGGGCAGACGCCGATTTCGATAGCTGACTGATCGTCTTGCGGCAGACTAAACTTACGCCAAACGTCCTACGGGACTGATGGATCAGTACGACGCGCAGCCCATAGCCGCTCTCACCCAGCCTGTAAGACAGACTTACTGCTTAGGGGCTCACGCCATATGAAATCTCCTTCCCAGACCCATGCAATTGACTTCGACAGTGCCAAATTGCAGCGCCTGGGCTTCGGTCAACTACCGGCGCTGATCGAGCGCCCGACCAGCCTGGCGCAATTGCGTCAGCAAATGAGCCTGCAACTGCAAACCAGCCTGGAGCCACAGCGCATCCTTGGCCTGTTCTTTCGCGAAATCCAACGCCTGGTGCCGCTGGACGCCCTGAGCTATGTGCATCAGGCCAGTGACTTGCGCCTGGAGTTTGGCGCGCGCGGCCACCATTCGGTCAGCTACACCCTGAGCCATGAAGGCGAGCACATGGGCGAGCTGGTCTTCCGCCGCAATCAGCGTTTCAACGACAAGGAACAGGGCGACCTCGAGTCGCTGCTGTCCTGCCTGCTGTACCCGATGCGCAACGCCCTGCTCTATCGCGCCGCAACGCAAAGTGCCTTGCGCGACTCGTTGACCGGTGCCGGCAATCGGGTAGCCATGGAGCAGACCTTGCAGCGCGAGATCGACATGTCGCGCCGCCATGCGCAACCGCTGTCGGTGCTGATGCTCGACATCGACCACTTCAAACGGGTCAACGATGACCACGGGCATGGCGCCGGTGATGAGGTGCTCAGAGCCATTGCCGCGTCGATCAAGGCGCAACTGCGCAACGTCGACATGGTGTTCCGTTATGGCGGCGAAGAGTTTCTGATCCTGCTGTCCAACACCGGCCGCGAAGCGGCAGCGATGGTCGGCGAGCGTTTGCGCCAGGCGACGCAGTCGGGGGAATACTTTGCCGATGGCCAGTTGATCGAGATCACCGTGAGTCTGGGATGCTCGACGTTACTGCCGGGGGAGTCGGCGGACAGCTTGCTGCGCCGCGCCGACAGTGCGCTCTATGTCGCAAAGCGCGAGGGGCGGAATCGGCTGGCGATGGCCGGCTAAAAATCATTGTGGGAGCGAGCCTGCTCGCTCCCACAGTTCGATCAGCTTTCGGTTACGGTCCGGCGCTCGCGGTTGACCAGCAAGCGCTCCGAAGTCTCCAACTGCATGCACCGCTCCAGAAAGAGGTACATGTAGTCATAACTCTTGCAGATCGCCTGCCGTAGCTCGGCCTGCAACGCCTTGCTCGGGTTCATGCCGGCCAGGGTGCAGATGATTTCCAGCGCTTCCCACGGATGGGCATCGTCGTACTGGGCATGCATCTTCAACCACTTCATCGCGCGCTTGCGGTCCTCTTCCGGGAACGCCGCGGCGTAGACCCCGGTCGAGCAGACCACCGCTGACCACTCCCCGGTCGCGCCCTCGATCGCATAGTTGGTCGCGGCAATCGCCACGATCAGCGAATCCGCCGAGCTGGTGTGCCAGCACCAGTGACTCAGCGCGTGCAGCTCCGGCGGCACTTGCTGGGCCTGGAGATCTTCGAGGCTGACGCCATGGGCGCGGCTCCAGTGCATCCAGTAGTCGGCATGGTTGAGTTCGACGCGGATGTTGCGCATCAGCCAGCGCCGCGCCATGTCTTCGCCGGGATGGCGGGCGAAGCGGGTCTTGGTCAGGTTCTGCGCCATGTACAAGGCAAATTGCTCGACCACCGGCCAGCCACCGATGAGGTACTGGCGCATGGTTTTCGCGCTGAGTCTGTTGTCGCGCATGCGCTGATAAAGTTCATGTTCGACAACCCGGCGCTTGCTCTCGCTGCAATCCTTGATGAGCTGTTGCGCCCAGGCAGGATAACTTGCAGCTTCCATGAGGGGTCCGGTTCGGTTGAATGTGTCGATCACTGTTCGGCTCCTTTTGAGTTGTGATGGCAAGGATCGGCGAGAGACTTCAACGGAACGTGCCAGGCGCTTTGAACAACAACGGCTGCGGTCTGGCAGGGCGACTTTGCAAACTGTCACAGGTAAATAACTGCGGGCGCTCGATGACATACCCCTGAGCGTAATCCACACCTATTTCAAGCAATGCCTGTTCGATCTGGTTAGTTTCAACAAACTCGGCAATTGTCTGCTTACCCATAACATGGCCAATGTGATTGATCACTTCGACCATTGCCCGATTAATCGGGTCGTCCAGCATATCCTTAACGAAACTCCCGTCGATCTTCAGGAAGTCTACAGGCAAATGTTTCAAGTAAGCGAATGAAGACATTCCGGCACAAAAGTCATCCAGAGAAAAGTGACAGCCTAAGCCTTTGAGTTCATTGATAAAACGAATTGCACTGCCAAGATTAGCGATTGCACTGGTTTCAGTAATTTCAAAACAAATCATTTCAGGCGGTATAGCGTAGTTAACGAACTGTTCCCGCAGGAAGTGCAAAAACGCGTCATCTCCTATAGTAATGCCTGACAGATTAATCGCACACATTGCCAAAGGAAGTTCATGTTCCTGTTCAATACACTGGGCAATAACCTTGAAAACATTTTCAACTACCCAGCGATCTAACTGGGTCATCAAACCATATCGCTCCGCTGCCGGAATAAAACTGTCAGGCAAAATCATCCGCCCGGATTCATCATGCAAACGCAGGAGGATTTCGATGTGTCCGGCCTGGCCGGGTTGCGGCTTGAGCGGTGCGATCTGCTGGGCATAAAGGCAGAAGCGGTTTTCTTCCAGCGCCATATGCAGGCGCTGCACCCAGGCCATTTCACCGAAGCGCATGGAGAGTTCGGAGTCGTCCGCATGATAGACCTGCACGCGGTTGCGGCCTTTTTCCTTGGCCATGTAGCAAGCCATGTCCGCCGCGCGCAGGGAGGCTTCAAGGGTGGTCGGATTCTGCGCCACATGCACCAGGCCGATACTGACGGTGGTCAGGAAGGGCCGCCCCTTCCAGACAAAATGCAGGTTCTGCACGGTCTGGCGCAGGCTTTCGGCAATTTTCTCGGCGATGTCCGGCGGGCAGTTCTCGAGCAAAATCCCGAATTCATCGCCGCCCAGTCGCGCCAGGGTATCGCCCTCGCGCAAGTCTGATTGCAACAGCGTGCAGATGTGCCGCAGCAACTCATCGCCCGCCGCGTGACCGCAGGTGTCGTTGACCAGTTTGAACTGGTCGAGATCGAGGAACATCAGTGCGTGCCGCCCGGGCTGGCGCGTCAGTTTGTGCAAGGCCTGTTCGAGGCGATATTCGAATTCGCGGCGGTTGGCCAGCCCGGTCAGCGCATCGTGAGTCGCCTGCCAGGACAGATTGGCGATGTATTGCCGCTCCTGAGTCATGTCGTGCAGCACCAGCACCGTGCCGCTGACATTCCCGGCATTGCGGATCGGCGCGCCGACCAGTGTCACCGACAGGGTGCTGCCGTCCAGACGCTGGATCAGCTTGGAATGTTCGCTGCCGCCGCTGAGCTGGCCGCTGAGAATGTGCTCGATCAACGTCAGGCCTTCGGTCTGGGCGTTATCGTCGAGAAGGTTGAACAGCGCCGACAACGGCAGCCCTGCCGCCTGCTCGGCCTTCCAGTGCGTCATGGCCTCGGCGGCCGGGTTCATGTAATCGATCGCGCCGTTGACGTCGGTGGTGATCACGCCATCGCCAATCGACTGCAGCGTGATATGCGCGCGATCCTTTTCCAGTTGCAGCGCCTGGGCGAACTCATGGCGCTGCTTGAGCAGTTTGTGCGTGCGCCACAGCGCCAGCGCGATCAGACCCAGCGCGGTGGCCAGGTTGGTGAACAGCAGCAGGCGCATGATCACCCGCGAGCCTTCGCCCAAGGCATCGCTGAAAGCCCTGGCCGCTGGGGTGACTGCATCGTTGATGGCGAAGATCTGTAACTTCCAGCGCTGCACATCGCCGGGACTGGCCTGGTTCTGCGCAATGCCTTGGTGCATCTCCTGCGCGACTTCGTGCAGTCGGTCGAGATAGGCATCGCCAATCGTCCAGCGATCGATCGCGGTTTCCAGATAACTGTAGTGGCGGAAATTGAGGTATAGCCAGATGACGCTGGAGACATCGTCTGGATGATTGCCACCCTTGAGTATGCCTTCGCGCGCCGCTTGCAGATCCGGCGGCTGACGATCCAGTGCCAGGCGCAGTTGGTGCCCGCCCTGGGGCACGGCGATCGCCGTCAGGTACTTGTTATAGATCGCCTCGTCACGACTGTCGGCGTAGAGGTTGAGGTAATAGATGGCGTCTTTCTGGCCCTTGGACCACAGGCTTTCGCCAGCGACGTAGCCACGCACGGCCGAAAGCACGTAAAGGCTCACGCCCCCCAGTAATGCCTGGAACACCACGACAGCAATAAAGGGCCAGACGATACCCAACAACCGTGGTGTTCCCAGAGTCTGCTTTTGCTTCATGAGAGTCCTTGCATGAGCGCTGCCCGCTCGCCTTCCGGGCGAATTCGCTATGACGAGACTAGGTGGGGTTCTCGTTCAAGGCAAGGCGCGGCATTACACCGCGCGCAGAACCTCTGACAGGTCGGCGAGGGTTTCGATCAGTGCTGTTGCAAGTTGCCGTAGAGCTTGGCGTACAGACCGCCGTCCGCGATCAGTTGGCGATGGTCGCCGTCCTCGGCGATCTGCCCGCCGTCGAACACCAGCACGCGGTCCGCCTGTTTCACCGCCGACAGGCGATGGGCAATGATCAGCGTGGTGCGGCCATGGAGAAATTTCGCCATCGCCTGGTGCAGGTTGTACTCGGTGGCGGCATCGAGGGCCGAGGTGGCTTCGTCGAGAATCACCACTTTCGGCTCGGCGAGAATCATCCGCGCAATGGCCAGACGCTGGCGCTGACCGCCGGACAAACGCACGCCGGAACGCCCGACGATGCTGTCGAGGCCGTTGGGCAGCGCGCGAATGGTCGCGGCCATTTGCGCAATTTCCAGCGCCTGCCAGCAGGCTTCGTCGCTGCGCATGCGGCCCATGGTCAGGTTGGCGCGCACGCTGTCGTTGAACAGCGCCGGATGCTGCAGCACCACCGCGACGTTCTCGCGCACCGTCTCCAGACCGATCTCCTGCTGGGTCGACCCGCCAAAGCGAATGGTCCCGGCCGCTGGCGTGTACAGGCCCAACAGCAATTGCACCAAGGTGCTTTTGCCGCCGCCGCTGGCGCCGACGATCGCGACTTTTTCGCCGGGCAGGATCGACAGGTTCATCTGATCCAGCACCAACTCGTCGCCATAACCGAAACTCAGGCCTTGCACCTCGATGCCGACGGTGTCGCGCCCCTTGAACGGATCGATGCCGCCGGGATACTGCGGCTCGTCGGCACGCGCCAGCAGTTCATTGATCCGCGTCAGCGCACCGCCCGCCGCGTAGTAGGCGTATTGCAGATTGAGCAACTGTTCGACCGGGCCGATCATGAACCACAAGTAGCTGAACACCGCGAGCATCTGCCCGATCGACAGGTCGGAAAACAGCACGGTGAGCATCGCCGCCGCGCGAAAGATGTCGATGCCGAACTGGAACAGCAAACCACTGGCGCGGTTCGAGGCGTCGGTTTTCCACTGCGAGTTGACTGCGTAGTTGCGCACCTCCTGCGCGCGCAAACCGAGGCGCCCGAGGAAATAGCCCTGACGATTGCCCGCGCGCACTTCCTGAATCGCATCGAGGGTTTCGCTCAGCGCCTGAGTGAAGCGTGAGGTGCTGTCGTTCTCCAGCTTCTTCAGATGCTTGACGCGCTTGCCCAGCTGCACCGTGGCGTAGATCACCAACGGGTTGAACAGCAGGATCAGCAGCGCCAGCTTCCAGTGCATCCACATCAGGATGCTGGCGGTGCCGACCAGGGTCAGCATCGCGACGAGGAAGCGGCTGAGGGTTTCGCCGACGAATTTGTCGAGGGTATCCAGATCGGTGACCAGGTGCGTGGTCACCGTGCCGCTGCCGAGGCTTTCGTATTCGCCGAGGGAAATGCGCTTGAGCCGCTCGATCAGGCGCACGCGAATGCGGTAGACGATGTCCTTGGCCAGGCGCGCGAACAATCGCGACTGCAACACGCCAAAACACAGGGCGCTGCAACGCAAGGTCAGGGTCACCACCAGCATCAGACCGATATAACCCGCCGCCTGCTGCCACATGCTCGGCAGAAAGTGGTTCATGACTTTCAGCGCGGCATCGCCGTGGCCGAGCAGCACTTCGTCGACCAGCAATGGCAGCAGCAATGGGATCGGCACGCTGCACAGCGTCGCCAGCACGGCTACGCCGTTGGCGATCCACAGGGATTTCTTGTGATGCAGTGCCAGACGCCGGACTTCAGCCCAGCTCAGCCGGTCGACACGCTCTACGGCTGGCGTGTCATCGGCGCGGTCAGACACAGGCCGCGCGCTCCAGCCAGCGGCCGAGCAACGGCGACAGCTCGCTGAGCGGTTGATAGCCGTTGGTCAGCAGCGCCAGTTGCCCGTTGCGCTCGGCCAGCAGGGTCGGAAAACCGGCGATGCCCAGATCCTGGACCCAGGTGAAATCGGCCTGGGTGGCCTTGTGCTGATCGGCATGATCGAACAACGCCGCGAATTCGATACGCGGCACACCGGCCTGCTCCGCCAGTTCGACCAGCACGCTGGCCTGAGTGACATCGCGACCTTCGGCGTAGAACGCCCGCTGGATCATCCCGACCAATGTCCACGCGCAATCCGGCGCCAGACTGCGCGCGGTGACAATCGCGCGACAGGCGGGCTCAGTGTCGTAGACGAAACCGTCGGGTAGCGCGCCATCGAACTTGAACGGCTGGCCGGTGGCCTCGGTGACCGCTTGCCAGTGCTCAAGGATGTAGCGACGCGTGGTCGGCTCCAGCGCCGAACCGCTGCCGGTGCGCAGACCGCCGACCACCAGATGCAGCTCGACCCCGGCTGCCTGCGCCTGCTCGACCAGTGCCTTGGCCACCGGAGCAAACCCCCAGCACCATGAACACATCGGATCCATCACATAGAGCAGGCGCGCAGACATGGTTAAGCCTCGGAAGATGCTTGCTTATAGTTGTAGCCGATCGGGTGCGGCTGGTTGCGCGCCTTGGCCAGTTCGATCTGCTTTTGCCGATCGATGGCGCTGCGCCGGGTTTTCTCGCTGAGCTTGTCCCAGCAGTGCGGGCAACTGATGCCGGCGACGTAGTGCTCGGAGGCGCGATCTTCAACGCTGACCGGCGTGCGGCAGGCATGACATTGATCGTAGTCGCCTTCCGTCAGGTCGTGACGCACGGTGACGCGGTTGTCGAAGACGAAGCAGTCGCCGCGCCACTTGGTTTCTTCCTGCGGCACCTCTTCGAGGTACTTCAGGATGCCGCCCTTGAGGTGGTAAACCTCTTCGAAACCTTCACCGAGCATGTAGCTCGAGGCTTTCTCGCAGCGGATGCCGCCGGTGCAGAACATCGCGACCTTCTTGTGCACGGCCGGGTCGAAGTGTTCTTTGATGTAGTCGGGAAACTCGCGAAAACTGGTGGTTTTCGGATCGATGGCGCCTTCGAAGGTGCCGATCGACACTTCGTAATCGTTGCGCGTGTCGATCAGCAGCACTTGCGGGTCGCTGATCAGCGCGTTCCAGTCCTGCGGCTCGACGTAAGTGCCGACATTCTTGTTCGGGTCAACGCCTTCGACGCCAAGGGTGACGATCTCTTTCTTCAGCTTGACCTTGGTGCGATAGAAAGGCTGCTCATCGCAGTACGATTCCTTGTGGTCGATGTCGACCATGCGTGGATCGTTCTTGAGCCAGGCGAGCAGGCCGTCGATGCCTTCGCGGCTGCCGGAAACCGTGCCGTTGATGCCTTCTTCGGCGATCAGCAGAGTGCCTTTGATGCCGTTGTCGACCATCGCTTGCAGCAGAGGCTCGCGCAGGTCAACGTAATCTTCGAGGGTGACGAACTTGTACAGTGCCGCCACGACAATCGGTTGTGTCATGGGTATTTCTCCAGGTGGCTACCCTCGCAAAGGGTGAACCGGATTCAAAAAAAACGCGCCGGCTAAGCGGCGCGTCGGGATTCTAGCAAAAAAGCAGCTACAAGCTCCAAGCTTAAAGCGGCAAGCCAAAACTCATCCGCCTTTAACTTGCAGCTTGCCGCTTGAAGCTTACCGCTGATCCCCTCCTGCACAGGTCGGCGACGCCGGGGCGCCGTCGATCTCTGCCCATTCCTGCGGTGTGTAGGTGTGCAGCGCCAACGCATGGAACTCGCCCATCAGCTCGCCGAGCGTGCCGTAGACTTTCTGGTGGCGCTTGACCCGGTTCAGGCCTTCGAACTGCGCGCTGACCACCACCGCTTTGTAGTGGGTCTGTGACCCGCGACTGTGCATGTGGCTTTCGTCCAGCACTTGCAGGTGCTCAGGCTGCAACAGGGCCAGCGTCGATTCGATGCGTTGTTGCATGGTCATCACGAACTCCGCTTACTTCTTCTTGGCTGGCGCCGCGGCCGGGGTCAGCTCTTTGGTCATGTCGTCGAGCAGCTTGTTGACCACAGGCACCGCGCTTTCCAGTTTGCCCTGGGTCATCTGCGCCGACTGCTGGGTCAGCTGCGGCATTTTTTCCAGGACCTTTTTGCCCAGTGGCGACTGGTAGAAGGCAACCAGATCTTTCAGCTCGGATTCGCTGAAGTTGCTGGTGTAGAGCTTGACCATGTCGGGCTTGAGCTTGTTCCAGCCGATGGCCTGGTCCAGCGCAGCGTTGGCCTTGGCCTGGTAGGTTTCGAGCACGGCTTTCTTCGACTCAGGGGCTTTGGTCTGTTCAAAGCGCTGGGCGAACATTTGCTGCACTTGCATGTACACCGGGGTACCCAGCTTGTCAGCGTGAGCCAGCGTCAGGAAAGCTTCGGCACTGGCGTTGTGGCTGGCGGTATCGGCAAGCACCTGGCCGCTGGCGCAAACCAGTGCAACCGCGGTACAGATGGCGCGAAGACGAGTCATCGAGTTTCCTTTAAGCAAAGCGAGGTCGAACCCCAAGGGCGACCATTCTGCGCCTAACAATCGCTGTGGCTCAACCCCCGGCCCTTGCCGCGCTTGATTGGCGGGGTTTTGCGGTCAACAATCGAGCCGATGGAACCACCCGGGCCGATGCCGGCCTAAATTGCGCCAACAGACCAACAGGAGTGTGCACGATGAGCCGTATCGAAACCGACAGCCTGGGCCAGATCGAGGTCCCGGACGACGCTTACTGGGGTGCTCAGACGCAACGCTCGCTGATCAACTTCGCCATCGGTCAGGAACGCATGCCGCTACCGGTACTGCACGCCCTGGCGCTGATCAAGAAAGCCGCCGCACGGGTCAACGACCGCAACGGCGACCTGCCCGCCGACATCGCCCGCCTGATCGAACAGGCCGCCGATGAAGTGCTCGCCGGCGAGCATGACGAGCAGTTCCCGCTGGTGGTCTGGCAGACCGGCAGCGGTACCCAGAGCAACATGAACGTCAACGAAGTGATCGCCGGTCGCGCCAACGAACTGGCCGGCAACCCGCGCGGCGGCAAGTCGCCGGTGCATCCGAACGATCACGTCAATCGCTCGCAAAGTTCCAACGACTGCTTCCCCACTGCCATGAGCATCGCCACCGCCAAAGCGGTGCAGGAACAACTGCTGCCGGCGATTGCCGAGCTGTCCGGCGGCCTTGCCGAACTGGCGGCGCGGCACATGAAACTGGTGAAGACCGGGCGCACGCACATGATGGACGCGACGCCGATCACCTTCGGCCAGGAACTGTCCGGCTTCATCGCGCAACTGGATTACGCCGAGCGCGCGATTCGTGCCGCGCTGCCGGCAGTCTGCGAACTGGCTCAGGGCGGCACCGCCGTTGGTACCGGTTTGAATTCACCACACGGTTTCGGTGAGGCGATTGCCGCCGAACTCGCAGCACTGTCCGGTCTGCCGTTCGTCACCGCGCCGAACAAGTTCGCCGCGCTGGCCGGTCATGAACCGTTGGTAACGCTGTCCGGCGCGCTGAAAACCCTCGCCGTGGCCTTGATGAAGATCGCCAACGACCTGCGTCTGCTGGGCTCAGGTCCTCGCGCAGGTTTCGCTGAAGTGAAGCTGCCGGCCAACGAACCCGGCAGCTCGATCATGCCCGGCAAGGTCAACCCGACCCAGTGCGAAGCGCTGTCGATGCTCGCCTGTCAGGTGCTCGGCAATGACGTGGCGATCGGTTTTGCCGCCAGTCAGGGGCACTTGCAGCTGAACGTGTTCAAACCGGTGATCATCCATAACCTGCTGCAATCGATCCGTCTGCTTGGTGATGGCTGCAGCAACTTCCAGCAGCACTGCATTGCCGGGCTCGAACCGGATGCCGAGGTCATGGCCAAGCATCTGGAACGGGGGCTTATGCTGGTGACCGCGCTGAACCCGCACATCGGTTATGACAAGTCGGCGGAGATCGCCAAGAAGGCTTACAGCGAAGGGCTGACTTTGCGTGAGGCGGCGTTGCAGTTGGGTTATCTGACGGATGAAGAGTTCGATGCCTGGGTGCGGCCGGAGAACATGATCGAGGCTGGCGCCAAGGGCTAAAGCAAAAGATCGCAGCCTTCGGCAGCTCCTACAGGGAAACGCATTCCAATTGTAGGAGCTGCCGCAGGCTGCGATCTTTTGATCTTCAGGCCATGCGCATCCGCCGCGCCCTGAGCCCGGCAATCAACGATGGCCCCAACGCCACCAGCGCCGAACCCAGCACCACCAGCACCGCCCCGCCATAGCCCAGCGCATTGATCTGCTCGGCATGCACGTAGTCCGGCCAGATCCGCGCCGCAATCGCCACCGCCACAAACGTCACCAGCGGCGTGATTGCCAATGTTGCGCTGACCCGCGATGCTTCCCAGTGCGCCAGCGCTTCGGCGAATGCGCCGTAGGCGATCAAGGTGTTCATGCAGCACGCCAGCAACAGCCAGCCCTGCAACGGGCTCAGGTTCAGCGCTTCAAGCGGATGTACCCACGGCGTCAGCAACAGCGCGCAGAACAGGTAGATCACCATCATCACCTGCAACGAATTCCACACCGTGAGCAATTGCTTCTGACCCAGCGCATAGAAGGTCCAGACCGTCGACGCCAGCAGCACCAAGAGCACGCCGGCGGTGTAGTCGGACAGCGAGGTCAGCAGCTCGGCCAGACGCTGATTGAAGAACAGACCAAAGCCGACCAGCAACACCAGCAAGCCGATGCCCTGGCCGATGCTGAAGCGCTCCTTGAAGACGAACAGGCTGGCGATCAGCAGCATGATCGGCCCCATTTGCACCACCAATTGCGCGGTGCCGGGGCTGAGCAGGTTGAGGCCCATCAGGTACAACACGTAATTGCCGACCAGCCCCAGCACCGCCATCAGCACCAGCCAGCCACCCTTGGGCCCGAGCACCTTGCGACTCGGCAGGCGTTTGACCGAAGCCAGATAGATGAACAGGCAACCGCCGGAAACCATCAGGCGAAACCAGGTCACCGTGACCGGGTCCATCACCTGCAATACCTGTTTGAGCTTGATCGGCAGGATGCCCCACAGAAACGCGGTCAGCAGCGCCAGGAACAGTCCGTACACCCAGCGCCCCGATGAAATGTGCATGCGAACCCCAAAAGCCTGCTGACAAGAGCACTCATTCTAGGCGTCCGGCTGCGCACAACACAGGGACAGTTGCCGGCAGGCCGCGAATGAAACTGTGCAGGTCGCAGCAGTAAACCGGCGCGCCGCCGTTGATCGGCCGGGCATGCGCGCCAAGTGCTTCAGGCATAAGCTGATTGCAGACTTTTCAACGCATATCAGGGAGACCGACATGTACGCCATGCGCGCCGAGGACTGCGCCCCCGCCACCCGTTTTCGCAGCGACCGCGTGTGTCGGGTCAATGGCGAGCTGTATTTCAGCACCCGGGAAAATACCCTTGAAGGGCCGTTTGACGGTCAGGTGATTGAGCGGGAGATTCAGGCTTATATAGCGCGGATGCAGCGGCAGGGTTCCAAGGGCTAACCGTGTTGATCCCATCGCTGGCAAGCCAGCTCCCACAGGATTTTTGACATATACAAAACCTGTGGGAGCTGGCTTGCCAGCGATGGCGATCTGACCGACGACAACGAACGGAGGATTCAGCGCACCGCCTCAAACAACCCACTCGCCCCCATCCCGCCACCCACGCACATGGTGACGATGCCGTAGCGCAAATTGCGTCGCTGCAATTCCCGGATCAGATGCCCGACCTGACGCGAGCCGGTCATGCCGAACGGGTGGCCGATGGAAATCGAGCCGCCGTTGACGTTGTACTTGTGGTTGTCGATCTCCAGCCGGTCGCGGCTGTACAGGCACTGCGAAGCGAACGCCTCGTTCAACTCCCACAGATCGATATCCGCCACTTGCAGGCCCTTGGCCTTGAGCAGTTTCGGCACCGAGAACACCGGGCCGATGCCCATTTCGTCCGGCTCGCAGCCGGCGACGGTGAAGCCACGGAAAAACGCTTTCGGCTTGAGCCCCAGTTCCAAGGCTTTATCCAGGCTCATCACCAGCGTCATCGAGGCACCATCGGACAGCTGCGAGGAATTGCCCGCCGTCACCGAACCGTCGTCGGCGAACACCGGTTTCAAACCGGCAAGGCTTTCGTAGGTGGTGTCCGGGCGGTTGCAGTCGTCGCGCTCGACGACGCCGTCGACAATCTGCACTTCGCCGCTGTTCTTGTCCTCGACGCGATATTTCACCGCCATCGGCACGATTTCATCATCGAACAAACCCGCAGCCTGGGCCTGGGCCGTACGGATCTGGCTTTGCAGCGCATAGCGATCCTGGGCCTCGCGGCTGACACCGTAACGGCGCGCCACCACTTCGGCGGTCTGGCCCATGGTGTAATAGATGCCGGGAGTCTGTTGCTTGAGCAGCGGGTTGATCAGGTGATCGGTGTTGACGCTTTTCAGGGTCAGGCTGATCGACTCGACGCCGCCGGCAACGATGATATCGCTGCAACCGGAGGCGATCTGGTTGGCGGCAATCGCAATGGCCTGCAAGCCCGAGGAGCAGAAACGGTTGAGGGTCATGCCGGCGGTGCCGGTGCCCAGGCGCGACAGTACCGCGACGTTGCGGCCGATGTTGTAGCCCTGCGCGCCCTCGTTGGAGCCGGCGCCGACGATGCAGTCCTCGACGCTGGCCGGATCGATATCGTTGCGGGTCAGCAGCGCATTGACGCAGTGGGCCGCCATGTCATCGGGGCGGGTCTGGTTGAACTTGCCGCGAAAGGATTTGGCCAGGCCGGTCCGCACGCTGTCGACGATCACCACTTCACGCATGGCATACCTCATTGTTGTTGTCGGTTGAGAGTGGACCTGAGCATAAGTCCACCTTCTTGCCGACCGCGAGGATCATTCACCCGGCGTATGCGCGGCCATCGCCTCAGTCCTTGTGCTTTTTGGCCTTCTTGTCGGATTTCTCGAACGCGTCTTCCAGCGCGCGGTTGATCGTGCGCAACACTTTCACCCGTGCCCAGCGTTTGTCGTTGGCCTCGACCAGCGTCCACGGCGCGATCTCGGTGCTGGTGCGATCAACCATGTCGCCGACCGCCCGGCGATAGTCGTCCCACTTTTCCCGATTGCGCCAGTCGTCCTCGGTAATCTTGAAACGCTTGAAGGAAATCTCTTCGCGCTCCTGAAAGCGCTCCATCTGCGTGTCCTTGTCGATGGCCAGCCAGAACTTGACGACGATGACGCCGGCATCGGCCAGTTGCTCTTCGAAGTCATTGATTTCGCCGTAGGCACGCAGCCAGTCGGCCGGGGTGCAGAAACCCTCGATCCGTTCGACCAGCACCCGCCCGTACCACGAACGGTCAAACACGGTGAATTTGCCCCGCGCTGGAATGTGCCGCCAGAACCGCCACAGATACGGTTGTGCGCGCTCTTCTTCGGTCGGCGCAGCGATCGGCACGATGCTGTACTGACGCGGATCGAGCGCCGCTGCCACGCGGCGAATCGCCCCGCCCTTGCCCGCCGCGTCGTTACCCTCGAACACCGCGACCAGCGCATGGCGACGCATGCGTTTGTCGCGCATCAGCCCGGATAGACGCGCCTGTTCGGTGATCAGTTGTTCTTCATAGTCTTTCTTGTCCAGACGCTGGGTCAGGTCGAGGCTGTCGAGCAGGTTCAACTGATCGACCGGCGTGCCCAGCGGCGCGGCACTGACTTCGTGTGGATTGACGTCGGCACGCTTGAGTGCACTTTGCAGGCCTTCGAGGAGAATCTTGCCCACCGCCAGGCTGCGGTAATTGGCATCGACGCCTTCGATGACATGCCACGGCGCGTAATCGCGGCTGGTACGGCGCAGCACGCGCTCGCCGTATTTGACGAACTTGTCGTAGGTCTGCGACTGCTGCCAGTCCAGCGGGCTGATGCGCCAGCTGTGCAGCGGGTCGTCGGCCAGCGATTTGAGCCGCGCTTTCATCTGCTTCTTGGACAGGTGAAACCAGAACTTGAAGATCAGCGCGCCTTCATCGCAGAGCATTTTTTCCAGACGCTCGGCGCCGGCGATGGCCTGGTCCAGACGCGGATCCTTGAACAGTCCGTGCACCCGGCCCTGGAGCATCTGGCTGTACCAGTTGCCGAAGAACACGCCCATCCGGCCCTTGGCCGGCAGCATCCGCCAGTAGCGCCACGCCGGTGGCCGTGCCAGTTCTTCATCGGTTTGCTGGTCGAAGGTGCGCACTTCGATCAGGCGCGGGTCCATCCATTCATTGAGCAGCTTGACCGTCTCGCCCTTGCCCGCCCCTTCGATGCCGTTGATCAGGATGATCACCGGAAAGCGCTTCTGCTGCTGCAACTCGAACTGCGCTTCCAGCAAGGCTTCACGCAGCGCAGGGACCGCCGCCTCATAAGTGTCTTTGTCGATGGCGTGACCGATTTCAGCGGATTCAAACATTGGACGGCTCCTTCCAGGGTTCAGCAAGACTAGCGGATGATTGCAGCACCTGAACAGATCGCAGCCTTCGGCAGCTCCTACATTTGCAATGCGTTTCCGTGTAGGAGCTGCCGAAGGCTGCGATCTTTTGAAATTTTCCCTGACACGCCCAAATCCCGTCTTGCGCTGGATCAGGCAGCTCGCGCGTGATCGGCTAGAATGGCCGCCTTGTGTTTGCCGAGCCTGCCATGAAAGCCGAAATGCCCCACGCCCAACTCGACTGGGACGACCAGGGACGCCCACGTTCGCGGGTGTTTGATGACGTGTATTTTTCCGACCAGTCGGGGCTGGAGGAAACCCGTTACGTGTTTCTTGAGCAGAACCGTCTGGCCGAGCGCTTTGCTGCGCTGCCGGCGGATGGTCGGCTGGTCATTGGCGAAACCGGCTTCGGCACCGGGCTGAATTTTCTCTGCGCCTGGCAGTTGTTCGAACAGCACGCGGTGGCCGGCGCGCGTTTGCATTTTGTCAGCGTGGAAAAGTACCCGCTGGCGCCTGCGGATCTGCGCCGGGCCTTGGCACTGTGGCCGGAACTCAAGCCATTGGCCGATCAGTTGCTCAAGCACTACGTGGCGATTCATCAAGGCTTTCAACGCATCACTCTGGCCAACGGCCGCGTGACGCTGACCTTGCTGATCGGCGATGCGCTGGAGCAACTGCCGCAACTCGATGCACAGATCGACGCGTGGTTTCTCGACGGTTTCGCTCCGGCGAAAAACCCGGACATGTGGACGGCTGAGCTGTTCGTCGAACTGGCGCGCCTGGCTGCGCCGGGCTCGACCATCAGCACCTTCACCAGCACCGGTTGGGTCCGGCGTCTGCTCAACGCTGCCGGGTTCAAGATGAAGCGCACACCGGGCATCGGCCACAAGTGGGAAATCCTGCGTGGCGAATTTCTCGGCTGGCCCGCCGAGGTGGCGGCGCCCCTACCGGCGAAACCCTGGTTCGCCCGCCCTGCTCCGTTGCGCGGTGAGCGCCGGGCGCTGGTGATCGGCGCCGGTCTGGCCGGCTGCGCGACGGCGTCGAGTCTGGCGGCGCGCGGCTGGCAGGTGAGTCTGCTCGAGCGTCACGCGGCGGTGGCGCAGGAAGCTTCGGGGAATCCGCAAGGCGTGCTCTATCTCAAGTTGTCCGCCCATGGCACGGCGTTGTCGCAGTTGATTGTCAGTGGCTTCGGTTACACCCGACGCCTGCTGGAAAGCCTGCAACGCGGCAGCGACTGGGATGACTGCGGCGTGCTGCAATTGGCGTTCAATGCCAAGGAAGCCGAGCGCCACGCGCAACTGGCGGCGGCGTTTCCTGAAGATCTCTTGCAGTGGCTGGAACAACCCGAAGCGCAGGCTCGCGCCGGTGTCGGCGTGGCCCACGGCGGCTTGTATTACCCCGAAGGTGGCTGGGTGCATCCGCCGGCACTGTGTCAGGCCCAGGCGATGCACGCCAACATTGAATTGCTCAGCCATCACGAAGCTTTGGAACTGCGCAAAGTCGCTGACCAGTGGCAAGCGTTCGACGGCGAGCGAATGCTCGCCAGTGCGCCGGTGGTGATCCTGGCCGGTGCTGCCGAAATCAAACGTTTTGCCCAGAGTGCCGAATTGCCGCTCAAGCGCATTCGCGGACAAATTACGCGTCTGCCTGAAACCGCAGACAGTCATGCGCTGACCACCGTGGTGTGCGCCGAAGGCTACGTCGCCCCGGCGCGTCTGGGCGAGCACACCCTGGGCGCGAGTTTCGACTTCAACAGCGACGACCTGACGCCCACGACTGCCGAGCACCAAGGCAATCTGGCGATGCTCGAAGAGATTTCCAGCGATCTGCTGAGCCGTCTGAACATCAGCGAGCAGCCAATTGAGAACCTTGAGGGCCGCGCAGCCTATCGCTGCACCAGCCCCGATTACCTGCCGATTGTCGGCCCGCTCGCTGATCTGCAAACCTTCAATCAAACCTACGCTGCGTTGAGCAAAGACGCCCGACAAGTGCCGGACCTCGCCTGCCCGTGGCTCGACGGTCTATACGTCAACAGCGGCCACGGTTCTCGCGGGCTGATCACCGCGCCGCTGTCCGGCGAACTGCTCGCCGCGTGGCTGGACAACGAGCCGCTGCCGTTGCCGCGCAGCGTGGCCGAAGCGTGCCATCCCAACCGGTTTGCCTTGCGCAAACTGATTCGCGGCAAGTGAATATCAGATGTCCGGCATCACACAGAGGCCGAGATCCACCAGGCGTATGGACTCTTCGGTCAGGCGCTTGATCACTGCCTCTTGTGCCTGCTCCTTTTCAAGCTGGAGGGCATTCGCCTGACTCACATAGTCGGCACTGAGCAGGGTGTCCGCCTGCTCATCGAGGGCACTCATGCGCGGCGCAAACGATTCATCGATCATTGAAAATTTGCGCGTAAACGTACGCTTCAGATAATCACGCCAGAACGTTCGCTCCTGCATGTATTTCAGCCATTGCGGGGAAAGTTCGGCAGTCATCACGCGATTTCTGGCGACCTCAAGATCAGCGGCTGTCACGCCACTCTGGGCATCGAACAGCATACCTTTCGGTTGACCGCGCAGCCCCAGCTCATCGGTCAGACCGATGCGATAAGCAAGGTTCATCTCCAGTGCATCGACCTTCGGCGCCCGGAGCGAATGCTCCAGGGCAATTTCTTCCAGCTTGTCCAGCCTGAACAGACTGCGGCCCAGTTCCAGCAGAGCTTTGGCAGTGACCTTGCGGCCGCTTGCCGCGCTGGTTACCCGCTCGACTTCCACCTCGACTTCCAGGCGACTGAACACCAGCGTTGCGTTGTCGGTGCAATGAAGCGGATCGGCAGCCGTGTCGAGCACTTGCTCACACAGCGGCCCGTCAGCTTCGGCCGCCTTCAGTACCGCCCAGACGCGTCGCTGCAAGTCGGCGCTGGCCTTTTTCCCGTCCGCGGTATCGCCCAGTTGCGCCAGCACGGTGAACAACCCATCGGCCTTCGGCTCGTTTCGCAATGCCGTCCAGATCCGCGTCTGTTCTGCCCACTCCTCGCCACTGTTCTTGGTCAACCAGAGCGAGCGGGCGTGTTGCTCGTTCATCCTGGCGATGTCATCGGGGAGGTAGTCCATACCGATGCCGAAATTATCGCGATAGTTTTCCAGATGCGTTTTGCTGCGTTCGGAAAAAGGATTCAGTCCCAGCTTGAGTGCGCTGGTGAAATGGCGTGTTTTCTGGAATAACCAGTCGGGCAGCTCTCTGATTTTATTCCCGGTCAGGTTCATCAATTCAATGTGGACGGAATTGGACAGGCCTTCTGGCAGTTCCGTGATGCCGGTGTCTTGCAGGGACAAGCGGCGCAGTTGCGTCATTTGACTGAAATCCGGGGTGGCGCCCAACGGATTCTTGTCCAGATTCAGGTAGCGCAACGTGCTCAGCCTGTTCAGCTTCGCCAGGGTCTGCTCGGTCAGCTTGAGCTGATTGTTTGCCAGGCTCAGCCGTTGCAGACGCGGCATGTGCGACAACACTTCAGGCAACCGGGTGATCGCGTTGCTGCCCAGTTCCAGCGAGTCCAGCTGTTTGAAAGACTTGAGGAAGTACGCCACATCATCCCCCAGCGCCATGTTGCGCATCGACAATTGCTCTATGTGGTCGAAGCTCACCGACGGCGGCAATGTTGGCACCTTACCGATGCGCATGCCGTCAAGGTTGAGGGTACAGAGGCTTTTTCCCTCTTCGTTGGTGGCCCAATGAAAGCGTCGAAATCCTTCTTCGATCAACTCGGCGGCGATTTTCCGGCTGTGCCGCGCTTCGGCCAGATCGCCACCCATGGCTTTCAGGGCCGCGGCATCTTCGCTCCAGACAAACAGCGCGTCACGCAGGGTTTGCAGATCCTGACGCAGGGCTTTGATGCGGGTCGCACGGCTCAACGGATCATCGCCCAGCTCATCGAGCAATTGGCTGAGCTGCTGCTGATTCAAGCGTGGATACAGTTTTCGCGCCTTGCGCAGCAGCGCCCGCGAATGCTCCGTCCCGGCAGCCTGATCGCTCTGCATGCAGGCCGGCTCGATAAGCCGAGGCTCAAACGTGCCGCGAACCAATGTCTGCGCCGTCTCCTCGCGTTCGTCCAGCGCCGCATCGAGCAATTTGCTGCGCAAGCGCACGGTGTCGGCCTGCGCAGACTCGCCCAACCCGGCGGCCGTCCGCTGACGCAACGGCAGCGCTTTGAGAATCGCGCTGTACAGATCCCCCGGCGCTGCTGCCACTTTGCCAAGTGACTTGCCGTCGCCACTGAACGCCTCGTAACCGGCAGCAGACTTCACCAGCGAGCAGGTATTTTCGGGTTTCGCAGCAGCATCGCCGATGGCTTCCAGGATCGGCCCGGCGAGTGTCTTGTCACGCACTTGCAAGCGCAATTGCGCATCCCAGCCGCTCAGTCGTGGCAGCAACTGAATGGCCAGTTTGTCGGTATCGGCATTGGCCAGTCGTGGCCAATGCAAACCTGCCAGGGCACGATCGAGTCGCACTGCGTTGATGTTTTGCCTGACGCGCTGCCCCATCCGTAACGGCACCTGCCCGGTCTCGCGCAGATGCAATCGTTCGATACTCGGCGCGCGCTCGATCACCTGCTGCCCATGGCGCGTCGCAATGGCGGCAAAGACCTTGCGCAACTTCAGCACATCGTCCGCCTCGCTCCGGTCATAACGCTGATACATACGCTCAAGCACCTCACGATGATCCGTCTTCAGCGCCGCGCCGAGCTTTTTTGCCAGCGCCGACTCTTCCAGGCTGGCGGCGGTTTTACCGCCGAGCAGAGCATCGACTTCGTTCTGGTACAGGCCATCAATGACCGTTCGCAGCAACTGCCCCGCCGCCAGTTGTTCACGGCTGACTGCCACGCTCAGAGCTTCGTCGGGCTCGCGGGTCGATGGATAAGTTGCCTCGACGCTGCCATCGGCGTCGGTAACCTCGATGTAGCGGTCGGTTGGCCAGCCCTTGAGCTTGGGCAATGCGTGCAATTGCTCCTCGGCGGGCTGGCCGGAATGTACTTCGCCGGCCTGCAGTTCGCGGGTCAGCTGGCGCAGTTGACGGGAGAGACGCACGCGTTCCACCGTGTCGCGCAGACGCTCCGGCAACGCCAGGTTATCGTTGAACGCCTGGAGCAATTGGTCATGACTGGTGCCACTGAGCCGACGCATGTTATCCAGGTCGCTGTCGGTGAATTCGCTCAGGTGCGGGTCGATGCGTTTGAGTGTGTACGCAGAACTTCCCCACTCCTCGGGCTCTTCGCCAGGAATGCGCCAGCCCCCCTCAACGTGTCGGGCCAACTCCGGGGCATAGGCGTCAGCGCGACTGGCATGCTCCAGACGCCACAGGCTGGCATCGGCATCGTAACTGCCGGCAAAGAATCGATGATCGACACGCCCGAGGGTTTTGCGGCCCACCTGATAAAACTCCTTGGAGCTGGCATCAATGGTGAATCCCGCCGGAAGTGAATGCTCATAGGCAACGAGATCGGGCTTCCACAGACGTGCCTTGCCTGCGTGATTGAGGATGGCCCGAAATTGCCCGAAGAACTCCGGGTGCGAGCGCAGCAGTTTGCCGCCCAGCGTGCCCAACGCCTTCTGCCCGCCGGCAAACGCCGCCATCAGCGCAATGTTCTCCACCACGCTGAGCAGGTGCGAAAGCGCTTGCTGATGATCGCCACGCTGCCAGTCTTCGACCCCTTCATACACTTCGCCGAGCAATTGCCCGACCGCAACGCCCCTCATCAGTTGGCCAAGGACCGGCACAAACATGCCTGCCACTGACGCGATGGTCACGCCCAGCTGGAGAAAATCCAGCAGACGTTTCTGGCGTGCGTCCTCATCGATATCTGCCGTCGGCACTGCCAGTTTGCGCGCATCGATCTGTAATTTGCCGACGTGACTCTGCACCATGAAATCAAAAAGCGGGACACTCATCGACAGTTGCCTGATGAGGCCCAACTCGCCTTTTTCCTCGAACGTTTTGAAGAAATCGGCCTTGTCATCCTCATCAAGGCATCGACCGAAATAATCCTTGTAGTCCGGTTTGCGCAGTTGTTGCGTGAGATAGTTTTTGAAGGCATTGAAGCTCGGATATTCGTACAACGCCCTCTCGGGCTCGCCCGCCATGTAGACCAGGCAACCATCCTCGGGATGTTCCTGCACCGAGCGCGCGCAGAACACCACGACGCCCCACACGCAGCTGTCCAGTATCTCGATGCCCTGCATGATCATCGGGTCGTTGCCGTGGCGCAGGGTTGCCGACGCCACGCCCTGGGCATCAATCAGATCCTGCAGCATGCGCAATCCCTGCGGAGTGATATCAGCCTTGAGCGCGGCCAGATGGGCGTCGAGCTGCAACAGGCTTTTTTTCATCGCGCCAATGTCGCGGGTCAGGACACTGCTGGTCAAGACTTTGCCGTCGGCATCGCGCAGGCCGAAGACTTGCTGGAAATGTTGCTGATATTTCTTGCCGAGGTCGAGCGTGCGGCACAACGCGGCGAACGCCTGCGGTGTCAGGCCCTGCACACCCGCAGGCGCACTGGCAATGCGCACGACACTGCCGGACGGGAAACCATCGGCTTGCTCCTCATCTTCAGTGAAGTTCTGCATCGCCGCCTGCAGCAGGGTTTGCGCGGCGTGTTTTACAACATCGATACCCGCCTGGTTGGTCGCCGTCGCATCGCAGCCGCAATCGTCACCCGGCAGACTGAGCACATCCTGTTCGACGTCATAGACCGCCGGCCACTTGGCGTTCAACGCAGCGGTGAGTTCTTTTTTGCAGAAACCGCGCAACGATTGCAATCCGGCCAGATCCTTGGCCACTTTGAGCTGCAGGCGATGCAGCTCGCGAGCGGTCTGATCCAGCGTCGCCAGCGTGTCGGTCGAAGCCTTGAGCAAATAAGGCGGCAGACTTTTCTCCAGGGCTTCGGCCGTGTCGAGGTCTGCGGTGGCTTCCAGCAGCGTGCCGAGCACTGAAGATGGAGCAAGGTTTTGTTTCTGTTGCTGCACTGACATGGCAATAGTCCTTTATTGCTGTTGGGGCTTTCGACCTTAGCGATGGTGTGAATGAATTGATAATGGAAAAAACTGCTGGCAAATGCCGCAAACACACGCAGTTTTTCGGCCTATAAAACAGCCCGCTACCGCCCCGCAAAAAAAACCGGCTAACGCTGCCAGGGCGCCCTCTAGCACCGACCTGCAGAGGCCGTAACGCCGCGCTTATAACTTATCGATCTAAAACTCCACCTACCGAGACAGGTCAGTTTCTGAGTACCCGCACTTTTCGCGTGGTACGGCTTGACCTTCCCCAACGGAAAAACCGGTAAGGACTTTATGTGCGGATTAGCTGGCGAGTTACGTTTTGATCAACAACCTGCAGACCTTGCAGCGATCGAGAGAATCACCCATCACCTGGCCCCTCGCGGCCCTGACGCGTGGGGCTTCCATGCCCAGGGGCCGATTGCCCTGGGCCATCGACGCCTGAAGATCATGGACCTGTCGGACGGCTCGGCGCAGCCGATGATCGACAGTCAACTGGGCCTGTCCCTGGCGTTCAACGGTGCGATCTACAACTTCCCGGAATTGCGCGCAGAGCTTGAAGCACTGGGTTATGCCTTCTATTCGGGTGGCGACACCGAAGTGCTGCTCAAGGGTTATCACGCCTGGGGCGAGGCACTGCTGCCAAAACTCAACGGCATGTTCGCCTTCGCCATTTGGGAGCGTGATGCCCAGCGCCTGTTCATCGCCCGTGACCGTCTCGGCGTAAAGCCGTTGTACCTGTCGCGCACTGGCCAACGCCTGCGCTTCGCCTCGGCACTTCCGGCGCTGCTCAAGGGCGGCGATATCAACCCGATCCTCGATCCGGTTGCGCTCAATCACTATCTGAATTTCCACGCGGTCGTACCTGCGCCGCGCACGTTGCTGGCCGGTATCGAAAAACTGCCGCCGGCCACCTGGATGCGCGTTGAAGCCGATGGCCGCACCGAGCAGAAAACCTGGTGGTCCCTGCCCTACGGCCCGAATGAAGACGAGAAAAACCTCAATCTGGAAGACTGGGTCGATCGCGTCCTCGACGGCACCCGCGAAGCGGTGGCGATTCGTCAGCGTGCGGCAGTGGACGTCGGTGTGTTGCTATCCGGCGGTGTCGATTCGAGCATGCTCGTCGGCCTGTTGCGCGAAGTCGGTGTAGAGAATCTGTCGACCTTCTCCATCGGTTTCCAGGATGCCGGCGGCGAGCGCGGCGACGAATTCCAGTATTCCGACCTGATCGCCAAGCACTACGGCACCCGCCACCATCAGTTGCGCATTGACGAGAAAGAAATCATCGAGCAACTGCCCGCCGCCTTCCGCGCAATGAGCGAACCGATGGTCAGCCATGACTGCATCGCGTTCTATCTGTTGTCCCGCGAAGTGGCCAAGCACTGCAAAGTGGTGCAGAGCGGCCAAGGCGCGGACGAACTGTTTGCCGGTTACCACTGGTATCCGCAGGTCGACGGCGCGGCGGACCCATACGCCGCCTACCGCGATGCGTTCTTCGATCGCAGCTACGACGACTACGCGGCGACGGTCCAGCCGAAATGGCTGGTCGACCACGATGCGGCGGGCGATTTCGTCAAACAGCACTTTGCCCAGCCCGGCGCCGAGGCTGCCGTGGACAAGGCGCTGCGTCTGGACAGCACAGTGATGCTGGTCGATGACCCGGTCAAACGCGTCGACAACATGACCATGGCCTGGGGCCTGGAAGCGCGTACGCCGTTTCTCGACTATCGACTGGTCGAACTGTCGGCTCGCGTTCCGGGCAAATTCAAGCTGCCCGATGGCGGCAAGCAAGTGCTCAAGGAAGCCGCGCGTCGGGTCATTCCCAGCGAAGTGATCGACCGCAAGAAAGGCTATTTCCCGGTGCCGGGTCTCAAGCACTTGCAGGGCGACACGCTCAATTGGGTGCGCGAGCTGCTGCTGGATCCGAGCCAGGATCGCGGCCTGTTCAACCCGAGCATGCTCGACAAGCTTTTGACTGATCCGCAAGGCCAGCTGACCCCGTTGCGCGGCTCGAAACTGTGGCAATTGGCAGCCCTGAACCTGTGGCTCAGTGAACAAGGAATCTGATTGATGAAACCCCATGCCACGTCCATCAACCAACGCCTGTTGCGTGGTCAGGCCCCCTCGTATGAACGTTTGCAGGCGCGCCTGGCCGAAGACGGCAGCGAGCCTGCCAGCGCCCCGATTGCCGTGCATTGCGGTTGGGGCCGGCTGCTGATCGGTCACACCTTTCCCGACCCGGCGTCGCTGGCGCAGGAGCTGCTCAACGAGCAACCCGGCGAGCGCGATATCGCCCTGTATGTTGCCGCACCGCAGCAGATTCTCGGCCTCGAGCCGACGCAGCTGTTTCTCGATCCATCCGACACCCTGCGTTTGTGGTTCAGCGATTACCGGCAGGCCACGCGGGTGTTTCGCGGCTTCCGCATTCGTCGTGCGCAGAGTGAAACCGACTGGCAGGGCATCAACCGTTTGTACCAGGCGCGCGGCATGTTGCCGATCGATCAGGAGTTGCTCACCCCGCATCATCAGGGCGGCCCGGTCTACTGGCTGGCGGAAGACGAAGACAGCGGCGCGGTGATCGGCAGTGTCATGGGCCTCAATCATGAAAAAGCCTTCAACGATCCGGAACATGGCAGCAGCCTCTGGTGCCTGGCGGTCGACCCGCATTGCTCGCGCCCCGGCGTCGGCGAAGTGCTGGTGCGACATTTGGTCGAGCACTTCATGAGTCGCGGCCTGGCTTATCTGGATCTGTCGGTGCTGCACGACAATCGTCAGGCGAAAAACCTTTACGCCAAACTGGGTTTCCGCAACCTGCCGACCTTCGCCATCAAGCGCAAGAACGGCATCAACCAGCCGCTGTTTCTCGGCCCGGGCCCGGAGGCGAATTTCAATCCTTACGCGCGGATCATCGTCGAAGAAGCGCATCGACGCGGTATCGACGTGCAAGTCGATGACGCCGACGCCGGGCTGTTCACCCTCAGCCATGGCGGCCGTCGCGTGCGCTGCCGCGAGTCGCTGAGCGATCTGACCAGTGCGATCAGCATGACCCTGTGCCAGGACAAAAGCCTGACCCACAAGGTGCTGAAAGGCGCAGGTCTGAAACTGCCCGCGCAGCAACTGGCGGGCAACGCCGACGACAACCTGGCCTTCCTCGACGAACACCAACGGGTGGTGGTCAAGCCTCTCGATGGCGAACAGGGCCACGGCGTCGCGGTGGATCTCCGCACCATCGAAGAAGTGCAGAAGGCCATCGAAACCGCCAAGCAGTTCGACAGTCGCGTGCTGCTGGAAAGCTTCCACGAAGGCCTTGATCTGCGCATCGTGGTGATCGGTTTTGAAGTGGTGGCGGCGGCGATTCGCAAGCCCGCCGAAGTGGTCGGCGATGGTCAGCATTCGATTGGTGCGCTGATCGAAGCGCAGAGCCGCCGCCGGCAAGCGGCCACCAGTGGCGAAAGCAAGATTCCGCTGGACCACGAAACCCAACGCACGCTGCATGCCGCCGGTTACGACTACAGCAGCATCCTGCCGGCCGGCGAGCATCTGTTCGTGCGGCGCACGGCCAACCTGCACACCGGCGGGACGCTGGAAGACGTGACCGACATTCTTCATCCAACGCTGGTCGACGCGGCCGTGCGCGCGGCGCGGGCGCTGGATATTCCAATGGTCGGGCTCGATCTGATGGTGCCGGCAGCGGATCAGCCCGAGTACGTGTTCATCGAAGCCAACGAACGCGCCGGCCTCGCCAACCATGAACCGCAGCCGACGGCGGAGCGCTTTGTCGATCTGTTGTTTCCGCATAGTCAGCCGGCGATCTCTTGATTACCCAGCGGCTGCACTGACGCCATCGCTGGCAAGCCAGCTCCCACAGTTCCCGCGGTATACACAACACTGTGGGAGCTGGCTTGCCAGCGATGAGGACCGATCAGGCGCCACAAATCTTTCTCTCATCGAAACCATCGGTGTGCTCAACCCATCAGGAGTTTCCATGACCATGACCACACAAATCCCTGAACCGGATCTGGCTTACCTGCAAAAAGTCCTGCTGGAAATGCTCGCCATTCCCAGCCCTACCGGGTTCACCGACACCATCGTGCGCTATGTCGCCGAGCGTCTCGAAGAGCTGGGCATTCCGTTCGAAATGACCCGGCGCGGCACGATTCGCGCGACGTTGAAGGGCAAAAAGAGCAGCCCTGACCGCGCAGTGTCGGCGCACCTGGACACCATCGGCGCCGCCGTGCGTGCGGTGAAAGACAACGGTCGCCTGACCCTCGCCCCGGT
This sequence comes from Pseudomonas sp. Sample_11, assembly GCF_004307505.1. Classification (NCBI taxonomy): domain Bacteria; kingdom Pseudomonadati; phylum Pseudomonadota; class Gammaproteobacteria; order Pseudomonadales; family Pseudomonadaceae; genus Pseudomonas; species Pseudomonas sp. Sample_11. Next base: position 85,370 of record NZ_RCOD01000039.1, on the reverse strand, counting down.
TGGTTGCTGGTCGAGCCGTTTTGCCGAGGGCAGCCGGGTCAGCCTGTTTACCGACACCGGGGTGATTCGCGGCAGCGTGTTGCCGCTGATGGCGTCCGGGCATGCGTTCAACACCCAGGTCGATGAAATGCCGATCAGTTGGGACCATGTCGAGCTGCGTCTGGACGCCTACTGCACGACCAAGGCCGATTGCGAGTCGCTGGGCATTCATGTCGGCGACGTGGTGGCCTTCGATCCGCTGCCCGAGTTCACCGAAAGCGGCCATATCAGCGCCCGCCACCTCGACGACAAGGCCGGTGTTGCCGCATTGCTCGCTGCTCTGAAGGCGATTGTCGACAGTGGGCAGGAACTGAACATCGATTGCCATCCACTGTTCACCATCACCGAGGAAACCGGCAGCGGTGCAGCGGCGGCATTGCCGTGGGACGTCAGCGAATTTGTCGGCATCGACATTGCACCGGTCGCCCCCGGCCAGCATTCCAGCGAACACGCGGTGAGCGTGGCGATGCAGGACTCCGGCGGGCCGTATGACTATCACCTGTCGCGGCATCTGTTGCGTCTGGCCGATGAACACGAATTGCCGGTGCGCCGTGACATGTTCCGCTATTACTTCAGCGATGCGCACTCGGCGGTCACCGCCGGGCACGATATTCGCACCGCCCTGCTCGCTTTCGGCTGCGATGCCACTCACGGCTACGAGCGTACGCACATCGACAGTCTGGCAGCGCTCAGCCGTTTGCTTGGTGCGTACATCCTCAGCCCGCCGGTCTTTGCCAGCGACGCGGCACCGGCCAATGCTTCACTGGATCGCTTCAGCCATCAGATTGAGCATGACACGCAGATGGAAAGCGAAACCCGCGTGCCGCCGGTGGACAGTCTGGTGGGGCAGCGTTCTGACAGTTGAGCCTTCGGTGAACAGATAACCGCCTTCGCGAGCAGGCTCGCTCCCACAGGGGATCGCTTTCAAATGTGGGAGCGAGCCTGCTCGCGGATGGGCCGGCAAGACCGATACAGAACTGGCAGACGAAACCCAATCCCCGTAGCATCCCGACATTGATTTGACCGAGGTGCCCATGCTCATTCCCCACGACGCGCTTGAAGTCGACACCCTCACCCGCCTGATCGAGGATTTCGTCACCCGCGACGGTACCGACAACGGCGATGACACCCCGCTGGAAACCCGCGTCCTGCGCGTGCGCCAGGCACTGACCAAAGGCCAGGCCCTGATCGTGTTCGACCCGGAAAGCGAACAGTGCCAGCTGATGCTCAAGCACGACGTACCCAAGCATCTGTTCGACTGAAACCGTCAGCCAGCCTTCGCCGCGGCCTCCTTGCGCTTGATCCGGTCATAGACCTCGGCGCGGTGTACATGGACCTTTTTCGGCGCCTCGACGCCGAAGCGCACGCTGGAGCCGTTGACCGACAGAACACGCAGGGTGATGTCGTCTCCGATTGAAATCAACTCACCGACCACACGGCTGAGTACAAGCATGGGATTCATCCTTCAGGACTGGCAAACCCTGAAGATGCGCGGCTTACAGCGTCTTCACAATCCACGACGAGCAAATCAGTCTTGCCCTACAGCTGCCCACGCCCGCAGCTGTCAGACGCTTCGCACAAAAGCCTCAGGCGGCGGAAAAGCGCGGCCCGAACAGAATGATGCTGGCACCGACCACGCACAGCGCCATGCCGATCCAGTCCGAGCCCAGCGGACGCACCCGCTCGACCACCGCCAGCCAGCCAATCGAAGCAACGATGTAGATCCCGCCATACGCGGCATAGGCGCGCCCGGCGTAGGCCGCTTCAACACGGGTCAGCAACAGCGCGAACAGGGTCAGGCTGAGCAATGCGGGAAGCACCCACAACGCACTCTTGCCCTGGCGCAGCCACATGTAGAAGGCAAAACAGCCGGCGATTTCAAACAGCGCCGCAAGGAAGAACCACAAGTAATTGAGCATGGAGGCGTCTCGACAGGGTGACCGTGGCGGCCACCCTAACGACGCGGCGGGAATCGGACAAGATCAAGCGTTGTTTTGTTTGGCCTTGGCGCGCATTTTCTCGGCCATGGAAGTCATCTCGTTGTAGAGCAGTTGCGGATTCTTCTGTTTCAGCGCCCAGGCCATGCGCCCTTGTTCGTGGGGCAGAATCATGAACTCACCGGCGGCGACTTGCTGATAGATGTAGTCAGCGATGTCGGCGGCACTGATCGGCGAACTTTCCAGCAACTTGCCGACCTGGGCTTTCATGGCCGGGGTCGGGCCGCGGAAAGAATCGAGCAAGTTGGTCTGGAAGAACGATGGGCAAACCACATGCACCGCCACTTCCTGCTGCGCCAGTTCGATCAGCAGACTTTCCGACAACGCCACCACGCCGGCCTTGGCTACGTTGTAATTGCTCATTGCCGGGCCTTGCATCAACGCGGCCATGGAGGCGATGTTGATGATCTTGCCCTTGCTCTGTTCCAGCAGCGGCAGGAACGCCTTGCAGCCCTTGACCACACCCATCAGGTTGATCGCGATCTGCCAGTCCCAGTCTTCCAGCGACAACTCGCTGAAGAATCCGCCCGAGGCGACGCCGGCATTGTTGACGATGATGTCGATGCCGCCGAGCTTCTCCTCGCACGCCTGGGCGAAGGCGGTGAGCTGGCTGTAATCACGCACGTCACAGCGCTGAATGAAGCCGTCACCGCCCGCCTCGCGCACCAGTTTCAGGGTTTCCTGCAGGCCGGGTTCACTGACATCGGACAAGGCCAGCCGCCAGCCTTCACGGGCCCAGCGCAGGGCGATTTCGCGACCCAGGCCTGAGCCTGCACCAGTGATCATCATGCGATTTTGCATAGCGGACAGCCTTGTTGTTCCGGGAGAGATGCGCCGAGTGTAGCGAAGGAACTTCGTTCACCCACGCTCCATCCAGTTGCTGAATGGAGGATCAAAAGATTCCAGCCGTCATCGTTCCGGTTGGTCTCATGTAGGAGCTGACGAGTGCAACGAGGCTGCGATCTTTTTGCTGGAAAGGAAATAACCGAGCAATCCAAATACATTAAAAAAACATTGAATTTTTTTTCATCGGCGCAAGTCGGAACATGTAAGCCGGCTGGAATTTAGTTGCTCTCCAGCTGCCCACTGAGCATCAAGACTCTTCCAGACTCTGAACAAGGAAATCACCCATGGGCACAATTCTAATCATCATCCTGATCCTGTTGCTGATCGGTGGTCTGCCGGTCTTCCCGCACTCCAGAAGTTGGGGTTATGGCCCGTCGGGTATTATCGGCGTGGTGTTGGTCGTGCTGCTGGTGCTGTTGTTACTCGGCAAGATATGACGATTTGAAGCTGTAAAAAAAGAGGCCCTTGTTCAAGGGCCTCTTTTTTATTGCGTGGACTTTAACCAGTCATCAGTCCGGCTTGCCGTGAATGACACCGGCGGTGTTATCCAGCAGGCTCTTGGTCGCGGTTTGCAGGAACGCTTCAAGTTTGAGTTTGAGTTCGGCAGTGCGCGGCGCGTCTGGCACAACTTCGGCGTGCGGGTTGGCGCCAAGTTGGTATTTCCAGATTTTCGGGCCCATGTCCTTGTCACGCGGCAGCACCAGAATCTCATCGGCGGTGACGATGGCGGTGGTCTGCTCGCTGCCCGAAGGCTTGATCACGCCAAAACCGGTGTCGCCCTGCGGCAGGTTGAGCAGGTCGCGGCCCCAGCACTGGTGACGCACTTCACCACCGAGACGGCCCATGATGGTCGGCACGATGTCGATCTGCGTGCCCACGGTGTGGTCGCGGGTACCGAACTTCTGCTGGATGCCCGGGGCAATCATCAGCATCGGCACGTTGAAGCGACCCAGGTCCATTTCAGTGATCTGGCGCTCGTTGCCGAAGCCGTGGTCGCCGACGATGACGAACAGGGTTTCGTTGAAGTACTTCTCTTTGCGCGCCTTCTCGAAGAACTGGCCGAGCGCCCAATCGGAGTAGCGCATGGCGGTCAGGTGTTCGTTGAGGCTGCCACGGTCAGTGACGCGCTCGACCGGCAATGGCGTGGGCAAGGCGTACGGCGTGTGGTTGGACAGGGTTTGCAGCAGCGCGTAAAACGGCTTGCCGTTTTCCCGCGCCTTCAGCTCTTGCAGGCCACGATCGAACATGTCCTGGTCGGACACGCCCCAGGTCGGATCGGAGAACACCGGATTGACGAAGTCGTTGCGGCCAACGAAGTTGGTCATGCCCTGGTTGCTGAAGAAGCCCGACTGGTTATCCCAGGCGAAATCACCGTTGTAGACATAGACATCGTCATAGTCGCGGGCGCTGAGCAACTGCGGCAGGCCGGACAGTTTGTGGCTGCCTTCCGGGGTTTGCATCAGGTATTCGAAACCCGGCAGGTTGGGGAAGCAGGCCATGGTCGCGAACATGCCCTGGTGGGTGTGGGTGCCGTTGGAGAAGAAACGGTCGAACAGCAGACCTTCCTTCGACAGCTTGTCCAGGTACGGGGTGATATTGCCTGGCGCGCCCAAAGCACCGACCGAGTGACCGGCCATGCTTTCCATCAGGATCACCACGACGTTCTTGATCGGCAGGGTCTTGTCGGCCGGCGGCATGTAGTCGCGGCGAACAGCGGCGATGTCGGCATCGACCAGTTTGTCGTCCGGCATCAACAGCATGTCGCGCACCACTTGCTGCGCCTGTTCCTGCGGCAGGGTGGCTTTCCAGATGTTGTCGCGGTCTTCGCCCATGCGCGCCTTGGCTGCGGCGACCAGCGACAGCGTGCCGTTGAGGCCGAGCTGGTTGGCGAAGTTGGAATCGGTGGTGTAGACGTCACCCCAGCGCATCGGCGGGCCCTGACGCAAGGTGCCGCGAGCGGCGACGACGCAGATCAGCAGGCAGACTACGAACACCGCCAGGCGGGTGTACCACGGCGCAACCTGACGGGAGCTGACGCTGCCGCCGCTGAACGGTCCGCGCGGGCGGGTGGCACGGTCGGCGCCTTTGAACGCCAGGGTCAGAATGACCGTGCCGATTACCCATGCCAGCACATAGCGCACCACCGGGAAACCGTACCAGAGCATGCTCATTACGGTTTTCGGGTCTTCCTTCACGTACTGGAACACCAGACCATTGAGGCGCTGGTGAAACTCGCGGTAGAAGTCCATCTCCATCAGGCCGAGGAACAGCGCGATGCTCGATGCGACGGTCAGCCACAGTCGGAAGAAACCGCGCGCGGCCATGGCCCGGGCACTGAACAGCGCCAGCACCAGCGGAATGCACAGGTAGACCACCAGGCGCAGGTCGAAACGCAGACCGTTGACGAACGCTTCAAGGAAGGTCGCGGCTGGGGTGTCGAGGATCATCTCGCGGTTGTAGACCAGCAGCGCGAGGCGCAGCGCGGAAAACATGACCATCATGACCAGTGCGCACAGCAGCGTGTAGGCCAGATGCGATTTGACGGTCGGTTGCAGCAGACGAGCAGAAGATCGCTGCTGACTCAGGGCGTCCGGGTTTGCCATGTCGTTTTAGGACCCATTGGAAGTTGAAGTTGCAAAAATACAGCGGCGCCATGCCCTCTATTGGTCAATCCAGACCCCGGGGCGTGCGCGGTGCGCAAATGTTGCACGATCGTTCACACCATTGCCATTGATTACTGCCCTGCTCCTCGAGACTTTCATTCGAAGGGTTGGCAGCGCTATGGCAGGCAACAAGTGCGGGCGAATTGTCTTGGAGACTTTGTGAAAATTTCGTGCAACGCATATCTGGAAATACAATTTAGAGACAAAACAAAACGCCCCGAACCGGTCGGGGCGTTTTGCTTACAGCGAATTGATTATTTCTCGGCGCGTTCTTTCAGCGCTTTCAGGGTATTGAATGGCGCATCGACCACAAACTTGTTGGCGACCATGGCCGGCACGCTACCGCCCGGCTCGGTGTGCACTTGATAAGTCACTTCGACCTGATCGCCCTTTGGCACGAACTTCCAGAAGCCTTTGACCTGCTGAACCCGCACGAAACCTTTTTCTTCCGGCAGATAGGTCGGTACGCCTTCAAGATTACGGGTCAGGCTGCCATCGGCGCCCTCAACGGTGGTGATCTTCAGCACCGAATCACGCGGGGTCACCGGCCATGGCGTGTTGAATTGCGAATAGGTCCAGCTCAGATCGCCTTCGTGCTTGAGCAGTTTCTGACTCTTGCACTCGTGAATCCACGCGCAGGCGCCAGAGACGTCTTCCTGCAAGGCGCGCAGTTTGGCAACGGTGGTTTTCATCAGCGCGACGCCTTGGTAGGACTTGTAGTCCGAACCGGGTATCTCGCTCAGGGAAACCTTGATGCCGTCTTCGTTCTTCGCCACTTTCCAGTCTTCCGCGTGGGCGACCGAAGTGGCAAGTACGGCAGTCAGACCACACAACACAGCGATACGGTGCAGCGAACCCATAGTGTTATTCCTTATTGTTGAAGTTCCGTTCGTGAACACATCACGCCGCCGTCATCTGCTCCCACCAGCCGATCAATCTGATCGCTTCTTCCGAACTGCTGCCGCACACCTCGACATCCGCAGCGAAGCCCGAGCACACAGCCGGACGTTCCGGACGGCCGAAAATGCTGCACAGGTTATCGACCGACAGTTGCACGCAACGTTCGCCAGCGGGCTTGCCATCGGGCATGCCGGGGATCGGCGAACTGATGGAGGGGGCAATGCAGCAAGCGCCACAGCCTTCACGGCATTTCATGACGAACAGATCCTCGCGACGGGCGATGTGTAAAGAGACGGGAAACAGAGTAACCGCTAAAACGACTGTTTCAAATTGCTACAAGCGGCTTTTCAACGATAAGTAAAAGTGACCGGGCAGTCTCCGACGAAGCGTCTGCTATACGCATCGAAGACGGTCGGATCTATTGCTTGAATTCAAAATCCAGCGCCGCGCCTTCCACATCGCGTCGCGCTTCGTTGCGCAATTGCAACTCCATTTCATTGCTGAGCAAGCGGCCGTTGAGCTGGAAGCCGTTATCTTTCTCGCCAAACATCTGCGGCAGGATCGCCTCGCGTTTGGGCAGCTCCACGGTGCCCTTTGGCTTCAGGTCTTCAACCATATCCTTGGGCAGGCTGAGATCGAGTTTTGCCGGCGGCAATTTGGTTTTGGCCACTTCGCTGGCAGGTTTCGATTTCGAAGCAACCGGGCGGCGCTTCTTTACCGTGGCGTTTTTTTGGGCCTGGGCTTTTTTTGCAGGCGCTGTGGTTTTAACGGTTTTCTTCGTGGTACTGGTCGCTGCCGGTTTTTCCTGGGCTGCGGCCGCCATAGCACCCGGTGCCTGACCGACCATCAGCAAACCCAGCAATACCCACGCGGCAGGAACAATGGCTTTCATGGACCCAACGAACTAACGGCAGAGGGCCACATGCTCGCTTGTTGTGCGTCACATGACAAGCCTCAGCGCCCTCCCCGTTCAGAATCCGCCAGCGGTTTCCTGACACAGCTGGGTGGCCAACAGACCCAGCGTCATCAGCGCCCGCTCCGCTTCGCGGTTCCACGGAATGCCGCAGTTGAGGCGGATACAGTGGTTGAACTGCTCGGTATTACTGAAGATCAGCCCCGGCGCGATGCTGATGCCTTGTTGCAGCGCGCGGACATGCAATTCCTGAGTGTTGACCCGCCCCGGCAAGCTCACCCAGAGGATGAAACCGCCCGTGGGCCGGGACATTTGCGTGCCCTCGGGGAAGTGCTGCTGCACCGCCAGCTGGAACGCGCTGAGGTTTTTCCGGTACTCCTGGCGGATGTAGCGTAAATGCCGGTCATAACCGCCGTTTTCCAGATACGCGGCAATCGCCATCTGCGTGACGCTGCACGCCGAATGGGTACTGAAGGTTTGCAGGCGCTGGATTTCCTGTTGGTATTTGCCGGCGATCATCCAGCCGATGCGCACACCCGGTGACAGGGTTTTGGAGAAGCTCGAGCAGTAGATCACCCGATCCAGGCGGTCGTAGGCTTTCAGCGCTTTGGTGCGGCCCTGTTCAAACATCAGTTCGCCGTAGATATCGTCTTCGACAATCTGAATGTCGAAATCCGAGGCCAGACGCAACAACTGTTTCTGCCGCTCTTCCGGCATGGTGCCGCCAAGGGGATTGCTCAGGCGCGTAGTCAGCACCAACGCCTTGATCGACCATTGGTTGGCGGCCAGTTGCAAGGCTTCCAGGCTCATGCCGGTGGCGGGATCGCTGGGGATTTCGATGACTTTCAGGCCGAGCAGATCGGCCAGTTGCAGCAGGCCGTAATAGGTCGGCGATTCGGCAGCGATCAGATCGCCCGGCCGGGTCAGCACGCGCAACGACATCTGCAAGGCGTCGACACAGCCGTGGGTGATCACCACTTCCGACGGATCGACCACCACGCCAGCGTCACGCATGCGGATCGCCACTTGCCGGCGCAGCGGTTCGAAGCCGGGGCTGAACATGTAGCTGAACGCCCGAGGGCTGTGGAAGCGGGTGACCTTGGCCAATTGCTGATGCAGCGCGCGCACCGGCAGATAATCGACACTCGGCACCGCAGCGCCCAGCGGAAACACGCCTTCGCGGCGGGATTCGACCAATACCTGTTGAATGATGCTGCTGCGCGTCACCAGCCCCGGCCGTTCGACCCGGGCAATGTCCGGCGTCGGCGCGGTCAGCGCCGGGGTCTGGTGTACGTAATAACCCGACTGTGGCCGGGCGCGAATCAGGCCCTGATCCTCAAGGTTGGCGTAAGCCTGCAACACCGTCGCATGGCTGACGTTGAGCTGCGAACTCATCTTGCGCACCGAAGGCACGCGCTCCCCCGGTTGATAGACACCACGGCGGATGTCTTCGGCCAGTTGCTGAGCAATACGTTGGTAGAGCAAGAGATTGGTCATGACGCAGCACTCGATTTCACGGGCGTTTTATTCTTGTCTGAAACAATACCGGAACAGTTTAGAAGTGTACTGGGACAGTTGCCAGATTACTCGACCGTACAGTGCGGTGTCTGCCCCACCTGTACGGTTTTGCGCGGCAATCGACAGACACAAAAAAGCCCGGCACTGCATGACAGTCCGGGCTTTCCAGAGACGCAGCCCTCAGCGGGCGGCGCCGAGCTGGCCTTTTTCGTCAGAGAACACGATCTCGACGCGGCGATTCTGCGCCCGTCCACGCTCGGAGGCGTTGGCGTCGACCGGGAACTGGTCGCCATAACCTTCGACCTGAATGCGTTTTTCATCGATACCCAGATCGACCAGCACGTCAGCCACCGATTGCGCACGATCGCGGGACAGTTTGAGGTTTTCCTGTCTGCCACCGGTGCTGTCGGTGTAACCCTCGATGCGCACCACTCGCTTGGGGTTCAGTTGCAGGAACTGGACGATCTTCAGCACGACGCGGTTGGCCGAGTTTTTCAGTTCCGCCTGGCCGGTGTCGAACAACACGTCGCCGAGGGTCATCACCAGACCGCGATCGGTCTGTGTGGTGGCCAGCGCGACGATCTGTTCCTCCAGCCACTTGCCTTGTTGCTGCACGCTGAGCAGTTTCGATTCGCGCAGGGCCAGTTGCAGACGCTGGCGCTCAAGCTCGAGCTTGGCTGCGCGCTCCTCGTTGAGCGCCTGGTTGGTGTGCTCACGGGCGATTTCGCTGTAGCGCTGGCTCAGGTAGGCGTAATGCACCACGTCGGCACCGCTGCCCCAATAGGTCGACAGCCGATCAGCGCGGGCCAGGGATTCGCCGGCGCGGATCACGTCTTTCGGCGCGATGCGCAGGACGTTGGAATCTTCCTTGACCTTCTGGAAATCAGCGCCGGCCTGTTGCAGCGCCGCCTCGCTGTGCTGGCCGGCGCAGCCGTAGAGGCTGGCGCAACCGGCAAGAAGCAGAATGCCGAGCGCGTTGGACTTGAGGCTCATTGCGCTTCCCCCAGTTGCAGCTGCTTGCGCAGGCGGACAATGCGGGTATTGAGCACATTCAGCTGCTCTTCGCTTTTTTTCGTCAGCACCTTGGCCTCGGCCAGACGTGCATCCAGTTCGGCCTGCTCGGCACGCATGCGCGCGTTGCGATAGGACTCGTCGGCCATGCTGCCTTTGGCGCGGTTGTATTTTGTTTCGGCCAGTTGCATTTCCGGCACTTCGTCAGCGGTGGCGCCGACTGCCTTGGCCTGCACGATGGCTTGTTCGGTCAAACGCATTTGTTCACTGGGTGCCGGATCGGATGCGCACCCGGCCAGGGCCAGAACGGCCACTGCCGCGAAAAGAGGTCGAATACTCACTAAGAATCCCTACTGTTTTGGGGCACTGACAGGTAGTGGCGGCTGTTGCTGTTGCGCCTTCCAGCGCTCGATGTTGCGTTGCAGCGCGGCTTCCGTCAGTCCGGACGCGGGCAATTCTGTCATCTTTTTGGCGAGCTGTCCGCGCAACCACGGATCGTTGCAGGCCGAGTTATGCGAAACCGCGAGGAACAGACCCGGCCGGTCGATGGGTTGTTCGAACGCCAACAGATCGCTGGTCATGCCCAATGTCTGCGCGGCGGCAAGGCCTGAGTAACGTCCGGCGAGGACATATTCCACCTCGCCCAACAGCAGTTTCTGTAATGCCTCGGTAAGGTTGGCTGTGCGGGTCAGGGTCAGATTCTGCTCGGCGAAAGTGCCGAATGCCTGGGTCATCCGAGACTTTTCCGACACCGCGCCGGCATGGCCTTTCAGGTCGCTGGCCTCGGCATAGGTCAGCGTCGAGCCTTTGCGCGTCCACACCAGATAGTCGTTTTCCAGCAGTGGCGGATGGATGTAGTCAAGGGTTTCCAGCTCATTAACGGTCAGCGGCGCGTCGGCCAGCATGTCCATGCGCCCGCTGCGCACTTCATCGAGGGCCTGCGAGCGTTTGCCGGCGTAGAGCAGGTCGACTTTGATGCCCAGATCCTTGGCCACTTGCTGCAACAGATCGGCACTGGCGCCGATCAGGCGCTTGGGGTTTTGCGGGTCCTGCCACAGGTACGGCGGCGCGTCCGGGCTGCCGGTGACGACCAGGCGCTCGCACTTGCCAGCGGCCATGGCCAAACCTGGCAACAGCACCAATCCCAACAACCATCCGCAGCGCAGATCCATGGCAAAACGCTCCCGCTTGAAATTCGAAACAAAAAAAAGCCCGACCAACAGGCCGGGCTCTTTATAAGTGAAGCCGCCGGATTAGACCAGCTTCTCCAGCTCAGGTACTGCTTCGAACAGATCCGCCACGAGACCGTAATCGGCCACCTGGAAGATCGGCGCTTCTTCGTCCTTGTTGATCGCAACGATCACTTTGGAGTCTTTCATGCCGGCCAGATGCTGGATCGCGCCGGAGATACCGACGGCGATGTACAGCTGTGGCGCAACGATCTTGCCGGTCTGACCGACCTGCATGTCGTTCGGTACGAAACCTGCGTCGACCGCAGCGCGCGAAGCGCCAACAGCAGCGCCGAGCTTGTCGGCCAGCGCGTACAGGTGTTTGAAGTTGTCACCGTTCTGCATGCCGCGACCGCCGGAAACGACGATCTTGGCAGCGGTCAGCTCAGGACGGTCGGACTTGGCCAGCTCTTCGCTGACGAAGCTCGAAGTACCGGCGTCGTGGGCAGCGCCAACGGCTTCAACGGCAGCCGAACCACCTTCAGCAGCAACCGGATCGAAACCAGTGGCACGCACGGTGATCACTTTGATCGCAGCAGTCGATTGCACGGTAGCGATGGCGTTACCGGCGTAGATCGGACGCTTGAAAGTGTCAGCGCTTTCGACCGAGATGATCTCGGAGATCTGGTCAACGTCCAGCGCAGCAGCAACGCGCGGCAGGATGTTTTTGCCGTTGGAAGTGGCGGCAGCGAGGATGTGGCTGTAGCCAGCGCCCAGCTCTGCAACCAGCGGCGCTACGTTCTCTGGCAACTGATGCGCGTAAGCGGCGTTGTCAGCATTCAGGACTTTGCTCACGCCAGCGATTTTAGCCGCGGCTTCGGCCACCGGGCCTGCGCCCTGACCTGCTACCAGAACGTGAATGTCGCCGCCGATTTTGGCAGCAGCGGCCACGGTGTTCAGTGTGGCCGGGGCCAGCACTTTGTTGTCGTGTTCAGCAATAACCAAGATAGTCATTTAGATTACCTTCGCTTCGTTCTTGAGTTTTTCAACCAGTTCAGCCACCGACTTGACCTTGATGCCCGCGCTGCGTGCAGCCGGCGCTTCGACTTTCAGGGTCTTGTTGGTGGAGGCGGTGGAAACGCCCAAAGCGTCCGGAGTCAGCACTTCGAGAGGCTTCTTCTTGGCTTTCATGATGTTTGGCAGGGACGCGTAGCGCGGCTCGTTCAAACGCAGGTCGGTGGTGACGATGGCTGGCAGTTTCAGCGAAACGGTCTGCGCGCCGCCGTCGATTTCGCGGGTCACGGCAACGCTGTCGCCGGAGACTTCGACTTTCGAAGCGAAGGTGCCCTGACCGTAGCCGCTCAGTGCCGCGAGCATCTGGCCGGTCTGGTTATTGTCGCTGTCGATCGCCTGTTTCCCAAGGATCACCAGCTGCGGCTGCTCCTTGTCGACGACAGCCTTGAGCAGCTTGGCCACGGCCAGCGAGGTCAGGTCTTCAGCGGATTCGACGAGGATGGCGCGATCGGCACCCAGAGCCAGTGCGGTACGCAGCTGCTCCTGAGCGGTGGTCGGGCCGATGGAGACGACGACGATTTCAGTCGCAACGCCCTTCTCTTTCAGGCGTACGGCTTCTTCCACGGCGATTTCGCAGAATGGGTTCATCGACATCTTGACGTTGGCGAGGTCGACGCCGGAATTGTCCGCCTTGACGCGGACCTTGACGTTGTAATCCACAACGCGTTTGACAGCTACAAGAACCTTCATGGATTCCTCGTTACTCTCCGGTGAAAAGAAAGTCGCCTAGGCGAACCTGGCGGATGATGCTCATCGGGCGACAAGGGCACCTCTAAAAACGCCGGCTTGAATGTGAGGTGATTCACTTCGCGAAGGGAGGTGACCGTTCGTCAGGGGTGACTGTCGGGTCATTCATTCTCACGCTGTGTAAACTGCGCACCGGACTTGCGCTGCGCATCACCGTCTACTGCCTGTGCCCTGTCTTTAGAGGTGCTCTTGAAACCGCCAGTCTGCCTACGGCGAGCGCAAAACCGCCCGTATCTTGACCGGAACGCCCATTCTGGTCAATACGCCAAAATGCCCTGTCATAAGCCGCGCTTCTTTGATTTATCAGGGCTGGAGGCGATTCAAACAAACGTTTGTATTGGACGCTCGGAGTGGTGTAGATATAATGCGCCGCCTAGAGAGAAAGGTGGATTCGCCAATATTCCCTTTGACGTTAACGTAAAGGCAATACGGATGCGAGATCAAACCTCCATATTAGAAAAAAACTGTTGAGCCTTGAGTAGGAGATAGCCTGTGGAACGCGAATACATGGAATTCGACGTCGTCATCGTCGGTGCCGGCCCCGCTGGTCTGTCCGCCGCCTGCCGCTTGAAGCAGAAGGCCGCTGACGCCGGTAAGGAAATCAGCGTCTGCGTGGTCGAAAAAGGCTCCGAAGTCGGTGCACACATCCTCTCCGGTGCGGTATTCGAACCCCGCGCCCTGAACGAATTGTTCCCGGACTGGAAAGAGCTCGGCGCTCCGCTGAACACGCCCGTCACACGCGATGACATTTTCGTGCTGAAAAACGCTGACAGCGCGCAGAAGATTCCTGACTTCTTTGTGCCCAAGACCATGCACAACGAAGGCAACTACATCATCTCCCTGGGCAACCTGTGCCGCTGGCTGGCTCAGCAGGCGGAAAACCTCGGTGTGGAAATCTACCCGGGCTTCGCCGCTCAGGAAGCGCTGATCGATGAAAACGGTGTGGTGCGCGGGATCATCACCGGTGATCTGGGCGTCGACCGTGAAGGCCATCCGAAAGAAGGCCTGTACACCCCGGGCATGGAACTGCGTGGCAAATACACGCTGTTCGCCGAAGGCTGCCGTGGCCACATCGGCAAGCAACTGATCAAACGCTACAACCTCGACAGCGATGCCGACGTTCAGCACTACGGCATCGGCCTGAAAGAAATCTGGGAAATCGACCCGGCCAAGCATCAGCCAGGCCTGGTGGTGCACACCGCCGGCTGGCCGCTGGACATCATGGGCACCGAGAACACCGGCGGCTCGTTCCTCTATCACCTGGAAAACAATCAGGTGGTGGTCGGTCTGATCGTCGACCTGTCCTACAGCAACACTTACCTGTCGCCGTTCGATGAGTTCCAGCGCCTCAAGCATCACCCGGTGCTCAAGCAATATCTGGAAGGCGGCAAGCGCGTCAGCTACGGCGCCCGCGCCATCGCCAAGGGCGGCCTGAACTCGCTGCCGAAAATGGTCTTCAAGGGCGGCGCGTTGATCGGTTGCGACCTCGGCACCCTGAACTTCGCCAAGATCAAAGGCAGCCACACCGCGATGAAGTCCGGCATGCTCGCGGCGGAATCGGTGGCAGATGCGCTGTTCGCCGAGCAGGATTGCACCGTCGAACTGACCACTTACGTCGACGCGTTCAAGAACAGCTGGCTGCACGAAGAACTGTTCGCCAGCCGTAACTTCGGCCCGGCGATTCACAAGTACGGCGCGATCATCGGCGGTGGTTTCAACTGGCTGGACCAGAACATCTTCGGCGGCAAACTGCCGTTCACCCTGCGCGACAACAAGCCGGATTACGCCTGCCTCAAGCTCGCGGCCGACTGCAAGAAGATCGACTACCCGAAACCTGACGGCAAACTGAGTTTCGACAAACTCAGCTCGGTGTTCATCTCCGGCACCAACCACGAAGAAGAGCAGCCGTGCCACTTGAAGCTGACCGATCCGAGCATCCCGATCAGCAAAAACCTGCCGCTGTACGACGAACCGGCGCAGCGTTACTGCCCGGCCGGCGTATACGAAGTGATCACCAAGGAAGACGGCGAGAAGCGCTTCCAGATCAACGCCCAGAACTGCGTGCACTGCAAGACCTGTGACATCAAGGACCCTGCGCAGAACATCACCTGGGTCGCGCCGGAAGGCGCCGGCGGCCCGACTTACCCGAACATGTAAGTCGAAACGCTGAACAACAAGGCTCCCGACATGGGGGCCTTTTTGTTGCCCAAAATTCTTCTGCCACCACAAAACAACTGTGGGAGCGAGCCTGCTCGCGAAAGCGGTGTGTCATATAAAGATGATGTCGACTGATACACCGCCTTCGCGAGCAGGCTCGCTCCCACAGGGGATTATCGGCGGATCAGGCAGCGCGCTCTTCCCCCGGGCTGCGTTCGAAGTAACGCTTGTATTCGCGACTGAATTGCGACGTGCTCTGATACCCCACCCGATGCGCCACCTGCGCCACGCCCAGCCCCTCCGCCACCAGCAGCGTCTGCGCCTTCAACAAACGTAAACGCTTCAGATACTGGACCGGCGACAACAGTGTGCTGCGTTTGAAATGCTCATGAAACGTCGACACGCTCATGTTCGCGCAACTGGCCAGTGTCTCGACATTCAGCGGCTCGGTGTAATGCGCATGCAGAAGGCTGATCGACGCCGCCACCCGGGCGAATTGCCCTTGTTGCTCGACCAACGCCCGCAACACATCCGCTTGCGGTCCGCGCAGCGCGACGAACAATAACTCGCGAACCCGTGCCGGGCCGAGAATCTGGCATTCCAGCGGATCGTGCAGACAGCTGAGCAGCCGTTCGACACAACCGCGCATGCCATCGTCGAGCACCACCGAGGTCATCGACTCCGGCGTCTGCGCCGGAATATGCCGACCCGGCGCCAGCCCCATGGCCAGCACCAATTCGCCGAGCAGGACGCGATCGATCGCCACCGACACACCGAGCAATGGCGCATCGGGCAAGGCAAAGGTTTCGCATTCGAACGGCACCGGCAGCGCCTGGATCAGGTAATGCCCGGCGCCGTATTCCATGGTTCGTGGGCCGAGGAACGCCAGTTTGCTGCCCTGGGCGATGATCATCAGGCTCGGCTCGTAAATGTGCGGGCCACGGGCGACGTCGCAACTGGCGCGCAGGATCTGCACACCGGGCAGGCCGGTCTGGCTGTAGCCATCGCGCAGCGCCAGCGGTTCGATCAGCGAAACCAGCCGGGCATTGGCATCAAGATGACGGGTCAACTGCATCGAATAGGTCTTCGTAAAATTCACGGAAAAGGGGATGAAAACATCATCGCAGATCCGCTGGCCAATGCGACCGCTGCGACCCGCATGCCGGAGGATTAGGCATGAGACCCGGAGAAATCGTCATGGCCGCACCCGCGTCTGGCGGCCAGAATTCACCGCCTCACTTGTCACTGTTTTTGCGAGGTCCTCCATGTACACCGCCATCGGCTATGCCGCCCAGTCGGCCACCACTCCCCTCGCCCCGATGAAATTCGAACGCCGCAGCCCGCGCGCCGACGACGTGGCGATCGAAATTCTCTACTGCGGCGTCTGCCATTCCGACATCCATCAGGCACGCAACGAATGGGGCATCGCCGTTTATCCGCTGATGCCCGGCCATGAGATCGTCGGAAAAGTCACCGCTGTCGGTGCGAATGTCACCCGTCACAAGGTAGGCGATCTGGTTGGCGTCGGCTGCATGGTCGACTCCTGCCGCAGCTGCGAAGCCTGCCAGGCGAACCTCGAGCAATATTGCCTCGAAGGCCCGACCATGACTTACGCCACCCCGGACCGGGTCGATGGCAGCAACACCATGGGCGGTTATTCCGACAGCATCGTGGTCAGCGAACACTTCGTTGTGCGCATCCCCGAGAAACTCGCTCTGGCCAGCGCCGCACCGATTCTCTGTGCCGGCATCACCACTTACTCGCCGCTCAAGCACTACGGCGTCAAGGCCGGTGACAAGGTCGGGATTCTCGGCATGGGCGGCCTCGGCCACATGGGCATCAAGTTCGCCAAGGCGATGGGCGCGGAAGTGACACTGTTCACCCGCTCGGCGAGCAAGGCTGAAGAAGGTCGCCGTCAGGGCGCCGATCACGTCATCGTCTCCACCGATGCCGAGCAGATGAAGGCCGCGGCCGGCTACTTCGACTTCCTGCTCGACACCATTCCGGTGCAGCACGATTTGAACCCGTACCTCGACACCCTGCGTTTCGACGGTGTGCACATTCTGGTCGGCCTGATCGAGCCGGTGAACCCGCCCGTCCACGCCGGCAAACTGGTGATGAGCCGCCGCGTGCTGGCCGGTTCCTTGATCGGCGGTATCGCCGAGACCCAGGAAGTGCTGGATTTCTGCGCCGAGCACAACATCACCTGCGACATCGAAATGCTCGACATCCGCCAGATCAACGAAGCCTATGCGCGGATGATTGCCGGTGATGTGAAGTACCGCTTCGTCATCGACATGGCGACGCTGAAGGCCTAAACCTTAGGGCTATACCTTCAAACCAAGCTCCGCCGACAGCCGGGTTGTGACCCCTTTGAGCAGGGGGATCAACTCGGCCATTTTTTCCAGCGGCATGTACGGCACGGTGCTGGCGATACTGATCGCCGCGACTATGCCCTTGCTCGCATCACGAATTGGCGCCGCCACACAGCGGATCGACGGTTCGTTGTCTTCCAGATCGAACGCGTAGCCACCGGCAACGTATTCGCCCATGCGCTGCTCAAGCTGTTCCCACGACTGCTGCGGATGCTGCGGCCAGAACTGACTTTTGCCACCCGCCGGCAGGCTGATGTCGTACAGCCGCCGCCAGTCCTGCGGCGAATCATCGAGCATCAAGGCCTTGCCGATCCCGGTGCGTACCAGCGGCATGCGATGGCCAACCCGTGAGCGCATTTCCGGGCCGTTGCGTCCTGGATTCTTCAGCAGGTACAGCACTTCGTCGCCTTCCCTGATCCCCAAATGCACGGTGTCGCCGGTCAGTGCCGAGAGCTCGTCCAGATACGGCCCGGCCAGGGTCACCAGCGGCAACTCTTCACGGGCCTGAAAGCCCAGTTCGATCAGTTTCGGCCCGAGCAGATAACCGATTTGCGGCACGACGCGCAGATAACGCTCGTCGACCAGGCAACTGGCCAGACGATGGGTGGTGCTGCGCGTGGTGCCGATCAGCCGGGCAATCTCCTTGAGATCACGCGCGCCACTGGCCACCGCCTGCACCACACCGAGGCCGCGCAGTAGCGTCTGGGTGCCGGTGGGCGCGGCGTCCTTGGTTTTTTCCGGGGCGTCTTCCTGCATATCCAGCCTTTTACCGTTGAGCGAAGGAACGGGCGGCATTATGGTCGCCCGAGACTGAGCACTACAACTCGATACGCTCGACCTTGCCCACCAGCAGCACGTAGGACAAGGCACCGACCAGTGCGAGCACGGCGATGTAGGTGATCGCCGGAGCGAACGAATCGCCGCTGGCGAGGAAGCCGATCACGATCGGCGTAGCAATCGCCGACAGGTTGCCGATGAAGTTGAACACGCCACCGGTCAGACCGAGCAAACGCGCCGGTGCCAGCGTCGACACCAGCGACCAAGTGATGGACGCCAGCCCGTTGCCAAAAAATGCCAGGGCGAGGAAGGCAATCACCAACGGTGTCGATTCGACGAAGTTGGCGCCGATGATCGAAGTCGAAATCAGCAGCCCGCCGATGATCGGCAACTTGCGTGCGAAGCCCACGGTGTAGCCGCGCCGGATCAGGAAGTCGGAAAAGAATCCCGAGCACAACACGCCGACGAACGCGGCAAGAAACGGCAGCGATGCGAGCAGACCGGACTTGATGAAGTCCATGCCGCGATATTTCACCAGATAGGTCGGAAACCAGGTGAGGAAGAACCACAGCGTCGAGTTCAGGCAGAACTGGCCAAGGTAGATGCCCCACAACTTGCGTTTGCTGAGGACGATGCCCAGATCGGTCCAGCTGAATCTGGCCTTGACCTTGGCCGTCTCGGCCTGGATATCCACCAGCCCGCCGCCTTCGCGGATCAGGTCGATTTCCGCCTGATTGGTGCCTTTGAAATCGCGCGGCTCGCGATACACCGCGTACCAGATCAGCGCCCAGAGAATGCCCACCGCGCCGGTGGCGACGAACACCATGTGCCAGCCGAATTCATGTTGCAGCCACGCCAGCACCGGGGTCAGGAAAGCCAGACCGACAAACTGTCCGGAGGTGTAGAAACCGATCGCCGTGGCGCGCTCGCGCTCAGGAAACCAGGTGGTGACCACGCGGCTGTTGATCGGATAGGCCGGCGCCTCCAGCGCACCGACGGCCATGCGCAGCACGAACAGCGCGATGAAGCTGCTGACGAAACCGAGCATCACCGTGGCCACCGACCACAGCAGCAGCGCGACGCTGTAAAGGATGCGCGGCGGCACGCGATCGACCAGCCAGCCGCCGGGGATCTGCATGGCAGCGTAAGTCCAGCCGAAGGCGGAGAAGATCAGACCGACGTGTACCGGATCGATGCCCAGCTCACTGGTCAGCGCCGGCGCGGCAATCGACAGGTTGCTGCGGTCCAGGTAGTTGATGACCACGGTGATGAACAGCAACACCATGATGAAAAATCGCTTGCGGCTAGGCGTGACTAAAGACGCCTGCCCGGAGAGGGTGTGCGCTTGCATGAGAGATGCCTCTTTTTATGTTTGTTGAGGTCATGACGCAGATCTCCTCTCCCTCGGAGAACTGATCGTTCCCACGCTCGGCGTGGGAATGCAGCCCGGGACGCTCCGCGTCCCAGCAGCGGACGCAGAGCGTCCATTGAGGCATTCCCACGCAGAGCGTGGGAACGATCTGATGCTAGCGAGTCAGAGACTCACCACTCGGCAAAGCTGCCATCGGCATGGCGCCAGATCGGGTTGCGCCAGCGGTGGCCGACGGCGGCACGCTCGATCACGTATTCCTCGTTGATCTCGATGCCCAGCCCTGGGCCGTTCGGAATCTTCACGAAGCCCTGGTCGTAGTCGAACACGCGCGGATCCTTCACATAGTCGAGCAAGTCGTTGCTCTCGTTGTAATGGATGCCGAGGCTCTGCTCCTGGATAAACGCGTTGTAACAAGCCGCGTCGAGTTGCAAACACGCCGCCAGGGCGATCGGTCCCAGCGGGCAATGCAGCGCCAGCGCGACGTCGTAGGCTTCGGCCATGTTGGCGATCTTGCGGGTTTCAGTGATGCCGCCAGCGTGAGAGGCATCCGGCTGGATAATGTCGACGTAGCCTTCGCTCAACACCCGTTTAAAGTCCCAGCGCGAGAACAGCCGCTCGCCGAGGGCAATCGGCGTGCTGGTCAGCGGCGCCAGTTCTTTCAGCGCTTCGTAGTTTTCGCTGAGCACCGGTTCTTCGATGAACATCAGTTTGTACGGGTCGAGCTCCTTCATCAGCACCTTGGCCATCGGCTTGTGCACGCGGCCGTGAAAGTCGACGCCGATACCGACGTTCGGCCCCACCGCATCACGCACGGCGGCAACGTTGGCCAGGGCGAGGTCGACTTTCTCGAAGGTGTCGAGGAACTGCAGTTCTTCGGTGCCGTTCATTTTTACCGCCGTGAAACCACGGCTCACTGCTTCTTTCGCCGCACGCGCGGTGTCGGCCGGACGGTCGCCACCGATCCACGAATAGACACGAATCTTGTCGCGCACCTGACCACCGAGCAGATCGCTGACCGACACGCCGAGGGCCTTGCCCTTGATGTCCCAAAGTGCCTGGTCGATACCGGCCAGCGCGCTCATGTGAATCGCGCCGCCACGGTAGAAGCCGCCGCGATAGAGCACGGTCCAGATGTCTTCAATATTGCGTGGGTCTTTGCCAATCAGGTAGTCGGACAATTCTTCCACCGCAGCCGCTACGGTATGGGCGCGCCCTTCAACCACAGGCTCGCCCCAACCGGTCACGCCCTCGTCGGTTTCGACCTTGAGGAAGCACCAGCGCGGCGGAACGATGAAGGTCGTGAGTTTGGTGATTTTCATCTCTGCTCTCTTTTGTAAATGCAGCTTTTATTAGATGCAGCGCACACAGCGCCCAAAAATTCTTAACGCAGGGCTTTCCAGGCAGCCACGTAGGCCTTGGCATTGACCGCCACCTGCTCGGGCGTCATGCCCGGTTTGAACAGGCCGGAACCGAGACCGAAACCTTTCACACCGGCATCGATAAAGGCCTGCATGTTGTCCGGCGTAATGCCGCCGACCGGCGCCAGCACCGTGCCGGCTGGCAACACCGCGAGCCAGGCCTTGACGACCGCCGGGCTCATTTGCTCGGCCGGAAACAGCTTGAGAATGTCCGCGCCCTCAGCCAGTGCGGCGAAGGCTTCGGTCGGCGTAGCCACGCCCGGCGACAGGTACAGCCCCGCCGCTTTCGCCGCGCGCAACACCTTGGCATCGCTGTGCGGCATGACGATCACTTGGCCGCCAGCCGCTTTGACCTGCTCGACCTGCTCGGGGCTGAGCACCGTGCCGGCACCGATCAGGCAATCGGCGGGCAGCGCATCACGCAGGATGCGAATACTTTCGTACGGCGATGGGGAATTGAGCGGTACTTCGATGACGCGAAATCCGGCGGAATACAGGACTTCTCCGACAGCCGCCGCTTCCTGCGGTTGCAGGCCACGCAAAATCGCGATCAGACCGTTTTGTGCCAGTGCTTGCTTGAGCATGTCAGGCCTCCAGTCAGGGTTAACGGGATGAGGAATCTATGAGTCCGGCGGCACGCGCCAGTTGCCACAGGCCACGCTCGGTGGCCTGCTCGGCCAGCGTCACCCGAGCAAAGCCGCAGGCGTCGAGGGCGCGTTGATAGCGTGCGCACAGAAGCGCATTGCCGATGAGCACAATCGATGGAAGATTCGCTTGATTGCGCCGGCGCCGCTGCACATTGGCGAGCGCGGCCAGCTCATGGCCGATCATCAGGCCGGACAGATAATCTGCCTGAGCGCTCGGGTTCAGTTCGCCGGTCAGGCCGAGGGTACGGGCGCTGAACAAGGTCGACAGCACACCTAGCTCGGCATCTGTCGACAGCGCGATCTGTACGCCGCGATCAAACGCCTGCGCATCGAAGGTCGCGCTCGGTTGTTGGGTACGACCGAGGATGCTGTGCTCGCTGAGCACGGCAAACACTTCGCCGGTCATGAACGTGTCGAAATGGATGATGCGGCCATCGACCACTTCCACCCATTTCGAGTGGCTGCCGGGCAGGCCGATCAACAGATCGTTACCCGCCTCGGCCGGCAGACTTTGCAGCACGCCGAGGACTTGGGTTTCTTCGCCACGCATTACATTCGGCAGTCGCGAACGCTGAATCACGCCCGGGACGATATGCACCGGCGTACCGCGCAGACTGACAACGGTTTGTAGGGAACTTCCGAGATGGGCGACGTCGGCCGGCGTCTCGCAGTAAGCCGCTTCGCGCCAGCCCTGCGCACTGCCGACCATGCCGCAAGCGATTACCGGCAGATCCGGCTGCACATCAAGCCAGTCACCACAGGCCTCGTCGAAGGCCAGTTCAAAACCATCGGCGCATTCACGGCCGTGGATGATTCGCGGGGTCTTGGGCAACTGCATGATCCCGGACGACAGCGCACGCTGCTCCAGCACCACACCGTCCGCCGCGAGTTTGTAAGCACGTAATGAGGTCGTCCCCCAATCGAGCGCGATCAATTGCGCCTGCATCGCTTCACCTGTTTTGTTTTTGGCAGTGAGTGCGACGGACTATAAACCCGAGGGACGGGAAATCTCAATATATAAATATCAATCCCACATTATGGGAAAATCAACAGTAACGGTATCACCTCACTCAAAGCGCCCCCTCTTGGGCTGCAACGATGGCGATCGAAGGGCCAAGTCAGGCTTGCACGGACAAAAATGCAAGGTTCGCCATGCCGCTGCGGTCGGGAAATACTCAGGGAGAGCGGCCCTCGAAAGAGGCAAGGCCGGACGGGATACTTTTTATTTTGCAGGTCCAGTTGTCAGCAAATCCGCGCTAGGTACCCGCATAATCTTGGAAAAATACGTCTTGTATGTAGTGGAGTGGACTCTATAAACACAGGAAAAGGAATCTCTGGCTTTTAAAAAGGGATCCAGTGTTTCCCCTTTCAGGCGCCTTTCTCCCCCCTCATCGTCTACCGACTCGTCAAAAATGACATCTGCTCTATAGATTAACGAGTCCGGCGAAACCCTCTCGATAAACCCGAAGCCGGACTGTTTAATTCGGTGTGCCTGAGAGAAATCAAGGTCATTCGTCAACGAGCAGACCAGCCCACGCCCTATAGACGACTTGAACAGGCCGAGAAGTTCCACGTCGGACTTGAAATAAACTTGATAAATTCCGGTAGTACGAAGCCGCTCTGTCTTTTCGTATTTGAGGTTAGCAATGGGCCGACCATGATTCAAAGAACAAGCCGAGAGTACCGACATACATATTGTCAAGATTAAAACCTTCACAGGTAGTTACCCCTTAATCCATTTGAATATTGACTCCGCTACAATCTGTCGCGCTGACTTTCCACCGGGCAAGGCGTGAGCATACATAGAGTTGGCATCTGCGTGATTGATATCGAGCCGCCCCATGACGTTCGGTCCTTCGGAGATCTCCCATTGCTCACCGAAGTCTGCAACCAGATCTGACAGGTTCCAATCGACCGCAGCTGCCCTGATATTTACCCAATACTGCGCTTTAGGCTTGGGAACCTGACGATATATTTTCGAAATACCATATACGATCTTGCCGTGTCCTACGGGATCCAGGGTCACCAAAATTTTTATTTTGAAACCGCGCTCGGTTAAAATCGCAGACAAATGAGCACCGTTCCAGCCGCCCAAACTGTGGCCAATGATATAAATCGCAGTATTGCAACTTGGAATTTTTCGAATAACGTTACGCTCCAAATCCTCCTCACTCATAAATGAGTTATAACCAAGAGGCAACGTCGTACAAGATTTCTGTATTTCCAGCGCTTCGATGTCCGCGTCGACCATGTCTCGCACATAGTCGACATTGTGATTGGGACCATCAACGTAATACCGTTCCTGATCGCCAGCTCCACCAACAAGAAAAACCATTGCATCGCGGACGCTTACTGTTACTTGCTTGACCGATTGATCTGTCTTGCAAGTAAGTGTATGACTCACCGGATCCCTTTTCGCCATTGGCGGTGGTGGAGCCTCTGCTGTAGCACTTCCATTTGCCATCTCTAATTACTCCACAAATAATTTAATCGTCTCAGCCAGGTGCGAACTGACGGTATGGGTAAATCCCGCCGCATCCGTCACGCCAGACTCTTCACTGCCGTCACCCCGCTGAATGATGTAAGGGTGATAAGAGACCGGCTCTCCGGTGTCCTGATTGACTACTTGCAACCTGTCAGTGAAATGCACCGGCATCGGCAACAGCCCACTAAATGCTGCCCCTCCCCCACTTTGGCCGATGATCACCGTGCCCGAGCCACCGATCACGACATTGCCATGCCCACCAGTGCTATCGAGCATCGCGGCATTCAGGCCGTTAATGAAAACAGTGCCGGAGACCGCTCCGGTGATAGGGCTGCCACACGCTGATTTATCGGTCATGCGTGCAGCAGCGAGGCCGTCGAAGAATACGTTCGGCGAGCCGGAGACAATCGGGTTGGTGCCGTGACCTGGCAGTGGGCAGGCGGTTGGGTCGGTGACGCGAGCTGCGGGTTTACCACTCAATTCAAAGCTCCTTGCTTAAGGGGTGCCGGGGATGGCTGATAGATGTCGAGTCGGTCGCGGCAAAGCGCCAGCGATTGTCGACCGGGTCGAACAGAGCATGACAATGCTCACGGCTTTCAGGTGCTGTCGCGGTTTGTATGGCACGCCAGGCTTCGTTGGCTTGCCAACTCAACTCGGCAGGCGTTGCATCATCAAGTTCGTTGAGCCAGGCGTTGTAGTTGCGCAGGTGATTGCGCTCGAAAGTCGATTGCAGCAAGTCGCCCATTTCCACGCCAAGGTCCAGATGATGCCTGGAGGTCCAGCGCCCCACTTGGGAGTAGACGTGCCAGCCCATCGGGATCAACGCACCGTTTTTCAACAGAGAATGACCGGCGAGAGCGACGAAGCCGCAACAGATGTGCAGCATCAGCCAGCCTTGATGAGCGTCGATAATCGCAGTTGGATCAAAGGTTCTCAGCGCTACCACACGGTATTCGCCGAGGCCGGCGCTGCGCGACATCAACTCGGCGTCGAGCCGCGACACGAAAGCCCGTATAGCCAGGCCGCCAGTGCGCTGGGCCATGCAGAGAATTTCGACAGCCTGTCGATTCGGGTCGTCAGAAGAGCCGGTAGTTTTCACCAGACCATACAGACGCATGGACGCCTGCAGTCCGCTCATAGCTGGTCACTCATTGACGCAGCGAGGGCTCCACAGGCGCGGAGAAATTTTGCCAGATGCATTGCAGGTGTCGTCCGTGAGCGCGCAAAAATGGCGCACAGAATGCCGGACTAGAGCGGTGGCGACAACTGAATCAGTAGTAGATTGCCATCATTGTGCTCAGCCCTCGGCAAATTCGCGCAACACCTTGCCATCCATGCGATACCGCACCCATTCCTCCTGCGGTTGCGCACCGAGCGACTTGTAGAATTCGATGGCCGGGGTGTTCCATTCCAGCACGCTCCATTCGAAGCGGCCGCAGTCGTTGGCGCAGGCGATTTTTGCCAGGTGGCGCAGCAGGGTTTTGCCGGCGCCGCCGCCTCGTTGTTCGGGGGTGATGTAGAGGTCTTCGAGGTACAGGCAATTGCTGCCCAGCCACGTTGAATAACTGAAGAAGAACACCGCGAAGCCGATCGGCGAGCCGTCGCGCAGGCAGATCAGGCCGTGGGCGGTGGCGCCTTCGCCGAACAGGCTGCGTTCGATGTCGGCGACGCTGGCGATGACTTCGTGACGGGCCTTTTCGAAATCTGCCAGTTCGGTGATAAAGGCGAGGATTTGCGGCGCATCGCTGGGGGTCGCCGGGCGGATTTCGATCGTCATGGACAGGCCTTGTCTGCAAATTAAAGCGCCATACTAAGGCGCGCAGCTGCGCTCGTCACATGCCAGACAAAGATTGATGCAGGTTCACCACCAACATTGCAGTGCCCTTGTGGGAGCGAGCTTGCTCGCGAAAGCGGTGGATCGGGCGCCATCGGTTGCGCCTGACCGGACGCCTTCGCGAGCAAGCTCGCTCCCACAATTGATATCGCACATTCTGAAAGGATGCTTATGACCGTTAACTGTTTTGCACCCATGGAAACACTGGCATCAGCGCTGATTAGGCACACACTGGAGCCGTCAGATGACGGCGCCCACGACCTCGCCCACCTGCAGCGGGTGTGGCACACCGCACGCACCCTGCATGCAACCGAAGGCGGCGATTTGGAGGTTTTGCTAGCAGCGGTGCTGTTGCACGACTGCGTATCGGTCGAAAAAAACTCGCCGCTTCGCTCGCAAGCTTCGCGTCTGGCAGCGGACAAAGCTTCGTCCGTGCTGAAGGAATTGGACTGGCCCAACGAGAAAATCAGCAACGTCGCCCACGCCATCGAAGCCCACAGTTTCTCTGCCAACATCACCCCAATCACGCTCGAAGCGAAAATCGTCCAGGACGCCGATCGCCTCGACTCGCTGGGCATGCTCGGTGTTGCCCGAACCTTCTATGTGGCCGGGCGCATGGGCTCGGCGCTGTACGACTCGCAGGATCCCGAAGCGCTTGAGCGTGAGTACGATGACACGCGTTTTTGCCTCGATCATTTCCAGACCAAACTGCTACATCTGGCCGACGGTTTTCAAACGGTGACCGGTCAGCGCCTGGCGCACATTCGTCATCAACGACTGAAGGGTTTCATGGAGCAGTTCAAGGAGGAAATTGGCATCGTCTGAACAGCAGCCACATGACCCCGGCGAAGACCGTTCGTCGATCATCAGGCACCAATCCGTCATCAGGGCTGACCAACCCAGTGTAAGGATTCCAATCACTGGAGAAGCCCTATGATCTCGTCAAGGTTGACCGCTTTAGTCTTCAGCGCCCTGCTCTGCCCTGCGGTGTTCGCCGCCTCGTCTACGGCAGCGGGCACTGGCCCTACCGATCCGACCCCGCCACGCGCGCCCGCCATTAACAGTGCCCCCGGTATGAATACCGATGGCTCCGGCGTGCCGTTGATCAATCAGCCACCCGCCACCGGCACCGATCCGCGCACTCAAGGCAGTGATCCGGGGCGTCAGGGTGGCATGAACACGCCTGATTCTCCTGCTACTCCGCCTGACAATGCCGGCCCCGGTGTCGGCTCGAAAACCACCACCGGTGGCTCCGGTTCCGAAGGTGCCGGTCAGTAGTTCGCCGACGCGAGCGCCCTATTCACTCCCATGAAGAGGTAACCATGAACGTCGACAAAGACCTGGAAAAAGAAGTTCTCACCCGCCTGCTGCACGCCCATCCCAACGGCTTGGGCAAGGAGGTGCTGGACAATTACCGGGGCGAGAAAGTCGTGGCCAGCGCCCTCGCCGCCCTGCAGGATCGCGGGCTGATTCATCATGGTCATGTGACCTTGAGCGAAGCGGGCGAACACTCGCTGAACCTGCCGATCAAGCTGAGTTCTGCCGGCGTCGAAGCGGCGCGCAAACTGGATATGCAGTAGTGCCAAGCCGCTCGCCGTCGAAGCGGCGAGCGGCCGGATCCGCAACTTGAGGAGAAATCCCATGCCTCGTGGAAGCAAAGACAAATACACCAGCGAACAGAAGCGCAAAGCCGAGCACATCGAAGACAGCTACGAGAAAAAAGGCGTGTCGAAAGATGAAGCTGAGGCGCGCGCCTGGGCGACGGTGAACAAACAATCCGGTGGCGGTGAAAAGTCCGGCGGTTCGGGTCGCAAGAAGCCCGCCAGTGCCAAGTCGGAAGATCGCAAAGAGTCATCGCGCCGCGCGGTGGCCAGCCGCAAGGGCCATTCACGCAACAGCGAGACTTCGAAGGATACGCAGACTGTCGATAGCCTGATGAAAGAGGCCCGGGCGAAGAACATTCCGGGGCGCTCGTCGATGCGCAAGCAGGAGTTGATTGAGGCGTTGCGCAAGGCGAGCTAGAACGACGCCCACTGTAGGAACCGCCGAAAGCTGCGATCTTTTGCTTTTCAAGATCAAAAGATCGCAGCCTTCGGCAGCTCCTACAGAAGATTTGTGTACGACGTAGATCCAATGTGGGAGCGAGCTTGCTCGCGAAGGCCTCATTTCAGTCGCCGCAGGACTCGCGGATAAACGCATCCACCTCAGCCGTCCCCGGCGCTGTAGCCGGCCCCCACCGAGTTACCGCCAACGCGGCTGCCGCATTCGCCCGCCGCGCCGCCTCCAGTGCATCCAGCCCCTGCGCCAACCCGGCCACAAACACCCCGGCATGCGCATCACCAGCGCCATTGCTGTCCACCGCTTTCACTGCAAACCCCGGCACCTGCCGGCGCTCACCACGCTGCTGAATCCAGCAACCCTGCGGCCCGTCGCGCACGACCATCAGCACACTTTCCGGCAGCAGTTCCGCGAGGCGATCCATCGCGATACCAATCTCATCGGCTCCGGTAAACCGCAGCGCCTCGACACTGTTGCTGGTCCACACATCGATGCGCGGCAGCAACGTCTGCATCATCGGCGCATCGGGCGACTCCACCAACGGCCCCGGATCGAACACCACATTGACCGACGCCGGCAGCGCCAGCGTCCAGTCGAGTAACGCCTGCGCCTTGCCCTCGTGGAGCAGACTGTAACCGCTGAGATAAACGTAATCGCCGGGCTCGGCAGCCACGCTGTTCAAATCGTCCTCGGTCACCTCGCCTTCAGCGCCGATGTAGGAAATGAAACTGCGTTCAGCAGACGCATCGGTCAGCGCCACACACAGACCGGTGTCGCGCTCGGCCGGTTCGCGGATGCCGATGCCGATACCTTCCGCCTGCATCGCTTGGCGCGCCAGGTCACCGAAACGCCCCGTGCCATGGCGACCGAGGTAAACCACCGGCAGACCGTTACGCACCGCAGCGGCCATCACGTTGAAGCCGCCGCCGGCTTCGAACCCTGCCGACTGCGCCAGCACGTCGCCGCCAATCTGCGGCAGTTTATCCACGGCCATGACCAGGTCGATGATGACCTGGCCGGTGTGCAACATCTTAGGCATGAGCATTCTCGGGTTGCGCGGCGCGGCGATCTTTCGCGCCACCAAGGACCAGGTAAATGCCACCGGCGACGACGAAGGTCACGATCCAGCCGAGGCCGTTGTGGCCCAGCCAGGAGTCAGACAGAAAGCCCTTGAACCAGACGTTCTCCGTCGTGGTGCCGATGGTGGTAAAGCTGAAACCGAGGACGATGGCGATCGCCCAGGCGCCGAATGCGCGCCACTCGATGCCGCCGCGATACCAGTAGGCGCTGCTCGGGCTCACGTCGAGCAGGTCTTTGGGGCTGTAGTAGTGACGGTGAATCAGGTCGACCACGAAGATCCCGACCCAGGCAGTGATCGGCACTGCCAACAGGGAAATGAAGGTGATGAACGGGCCGTAGAAACTGTCGGCGATCAGCATGAAATAAATCGAGCCGGCGAAGATCGCGACGATGTCGACCACCACCGCGTAGACGCGTTTGACCTTCAGGCCCAGGGTCAGCGTGGTCAGGCCGGCGGAATATACCGACAGGTTGTTCGACAGCAGCAGACCGCCGAACGCGGTGATCAAATACGGCACGGCCATCCACGTCGGTAGCATGTCGCGGATCGCCACGATCGGGTCAGTCGCCGACGCCAGATCATTGTTGCCCACCGACAACAAGCCGCCGAGAGTGATCAGCAGCACCAGCGGAATGCCCGCGCCGAACGCCGCCGACGCCACCAGGCGCACAGCCTTGACGCTGCGATGCTGATAGCGCGACATGTCCGCACCGGCGTTGGCCCAACCGATACCAGTGCCGGCGGCCATGGTGCCGATGCCGATGATCATTGCGCTCAGCGGTGCTGGCGCGGCGTTGAACACCGCACTCCAGTCGATCGTCGCGCAGAGAAAACCACCGACGAGAATGTTCAGCGCACCGAACACGTACGTCGCCCACTTCTGGATCACCAGCAAAGTCGCGTGGCCGAGGCCGGACACTGACAAGGTCAGCAGGACGAAGATGGCGATAAAGATCAGCGTCTGTACCGGCGCACTTTTCGCCTCGACCGGCGAGCCGAACAGGATCGAACACAGCGACAGCAGCACGAACGCCGCGGTGGTGGTGTTGACGGTTTCCCAACCCAGACGCGACATCAGCGAAACCAGCGTCGGGCCGATGTTGCCGCGCACGCCGAAAATTGCCCGGGACAGCGTCAGGCTCGGCGCGCGGCCACGACGCCCGGCAATCGAAATGATCCCGACCACGGCAAACGAACCGGCGGCACCAAGAATCGCGACGATGATCGCCTGCCAGATCGCCAGCCCGCGAAACGCCACCAGCGTGGCGCCCAGCGGCAGGCCGAGGATGGAAATATTGGCCGCGAACCAGACCCAGAACAGTTGCAGCGGATGACCGTTGCACTCCGCTTCCGGCACCGGCTCGATGCCCCGGGTTTCCAATTGCCCGACGCTTTGCCCGGCGGTTGATGAACTCATGAAGATGCTCCTGTTTGCCTTTTTTGTGGTTGTGGCAATGATGCAAAACGACAAGACAACCGGCCTTCCGAGGCCTGTCTGTGCGATCCATTGCTGTGTGAATTCTTTAGAAATGCGCCGCCCCTTTCGCGAGCAGGCTCGCTCCCACAAGGAAATGCATTCCAATTGTGGGAGCGAGCCTGCTCGCGAAGAGGCCAGCCAGTCAACGCAAGGCCAACAGCCCCTGCACCAACGGCTCAAGCTCGAGATGATTAACAGCTTTCACCGTCTCGATCATCGGCTGCGGCCAGCACTCAAGCCCCAGGCAAGCCCCGAGCATGGCGCCGAGAATCGCCGCGATGGTATCCGTGTCGCCGCCCAGGCTGGCGGCCATGCACAGCGCTTCGAATGCAGTCATCTCGCCGATGGCCACTTGCTGGGCCAGGGCGAATGAAACCACCACCGACTCCTGCGACGCCACCGAAGTACCGATCACGTCGTAGAGCAGATCCGCCAGCAGCGCCTTGTCGCTGTCGACACTGATGCTGCGCGCCCAACTGATGCGCGAGGCGATGCGCCCGCCAGCCACCCAATGCCCGTGCGCTTCGGCTTGCTGCGCGATCTGCTGGCCGAGGTTCAGCGCCTCGCCGAGATCGACGTCATTGATGCCAGCGGAGACCACCGCCGCCACCGCCGCCGCACTGGAAATCCCCAGCGTGGTGTTATGCGTCACTTGGCAAGCCTGCACGACCGCCGCAATGAAGCGCTGCGGATCGGCCACGTTCGCGGCAATGCCCACCGGGGTGATACGCATCGCCGCGCCGTTGGTGGTGCCGTAGCGCCCGGCTTCCTCCGGGGAATGCCCGGCGAGGATCATTTCAATGGCGCGCTTGGTCGACGGGCCGAGCAAGTCCTGCGAGCCTTTGGCCTGCATCTCGGCTTCCCATTCGATCAAGCGCTGGGCGAGAACCGCCGGCTCGATACGGCCGTGACCTTCGACCAATAACTCGCCGACCAGGATCGCCTGTTCAGTGTCGTCAGTGATGGAGCCTTTGGGCATGTTCGCGGCGATCGGTTGCAGTGGGCCGGCGTCCTGCAGATCAGTGATCTGGCCGAAGCGCGCCTTGATCGTTTCACGATCGAGCGATTGCGTCGGCATGCCCAGCGCGTCACCCAGGGCCAGACCATAGAAAGCGCCAAGCGCACGGTTGAGCGCGGTCATTTCGATTCTCCGAATTGCAGGTGCAGACGAAAGTGCACCGGGTCGAGCAGGCTTTCGACCTGCTCCATGAAACGGTTCTGCCGGTCGTAGGTGGTGCGCAGGGCTTTGAGAAACACCGTGCCGACCGGACGGCCGAGCAGCTCGGCGTCTTCGGCTTTCAGCGGCTCGGCGCCGATCCACTGATCGCCGCGCTCGCCGATGTAGCCGTAGGCGGCCAGGGTGATGGTCAGGGAATTGTCGATCAGGCCAACGCGGGGCAGGCTTTCCAGGCCGCCGTTAGCCGGCATCAAGGATCGTTCGAGAGACACCAGCGTACCGTCGGTGGCGCGCCGGCGACGGTCGAGGGTGATGAATTGATCGGTGCCGAAACGCACCAGCAGATCTGGCCGCGTCACGGCTTCGAGACGCAACACTTCGGTATTGATCAGCGCCCCGCTGTCGGCCAATGCCTGTGCCCAGCCGCTACGCTGGTCGAGCGCGACGCCGTCGAAAGTGACGATGGAGCCGACACCGCTCTGCGTGGCGATGTAATTACGCCGCTTCAGTTCGGCCAGCGCCTCACGCAAGGTGCCACGGCTGACCTGGAATTCTTGAGCCAACTGATGTTCGCCGGGCAACAGAAAGCCGTCCTCCATGAGGCCGCTCTCGATGCGTCGGACGAGCTCGTCGACCACCCTTTGCTTCTTGTCGAATCGTACCTGTCTAATCATGTACAAATTGATAACCGAAACGGTGCGTGGCGGGCAACAAAAATTTGAGCGAGGTGACCGGTGGAGAGAGCAAAATCAAGAGCCCCTCACCCTAGCCCTCTCCCGGAGGGAGAGGGAACTGATTGGGGAGTGCTCAGGAAATGCGCAGAACTGATGTTGCTTTAGCGAATCCACAATCGACCCGATATTTCAGGTCGATGTAGAACGCAAGACACCTCGGTCGGCCCCCTCGCCCTTTGGGAGAGGGCTGGGGTGAGGGGTAGCTTTTGACGTTACCGTTGTTTCAAGCGGTCAATGACCACGGCCAGCAACAGAATCGAACCACGAATCACATACTGATAAAACGTATCGATGTTCTTCAGGTTCATCGCATTCTCGATGATCGCCAGAATCAACACCCCGGCAATCACGTGGCGAATCATGCCGATGCCGCCACTCAGCGAAACCCCGCCCAATACGCAGGCAGAAATCACCGTCAGTTCAAAACCCTGACCAATCATCGGCTGCCCGGAAGTCATCCGCGAGGCCAGAATCACACCCGCCAGCGCACCGATCAAACCATGCACGGCGAAGATGATGATCTTGGTCCGGTCAACGTTGACGCCCGCCAGCAACGCCGCTTCCTGGTTGCCACCGATGGCCATGGTGTTGCGCCCGTAGGTGGTGTAGTTCAGCAGCCAGCCGAAAAACAGGAAGCAGACAATGGTGATCAGGATCGGCACCGGCACACCGAACAGCTGGCCGTTACCGAAGACGAAGAACGATTCCTGCGACACACCGACCGCTTTGCCGTTGGCAAAGATATAGGCCAGACCGCGAACGATCTGCATGGTCGCCAGCGTTGTGATCAGGGCATTGACGCGCAACTTGGCAATCACGATGCCGTTGATCAGACCAACGATCAGGCCCATCACCAGTGCTGCGCTGACCCCGAGAAACACGCTGTTGGTGTCACGCATCACCACCGCCGCGACCACGCCGGCACAGGCGATCACTGAGCCGACCGAGAGGTCGAAGTGCCCGGACGCCAGGCAATAAAGCATGGTGCACGCGGCAATGCCGGTGGTGGAAATCGCCAGGCCCAGGCCACGCATGTTCAGCGGCGAGAGGAAGTTGTCGATCAGCAAGGTGCAGGCGACGAAGATGCCGATCGCCGCCAGCAGCATGACCCAGTCATCGAGGAAGCGCCGCAGGTCCAGCGGTTTGCGCTCGGTCGGCAGAGTTTCGTTTTGCGTAGTCATCATAGTCACCTCTCAGTTCGCCACGCCGTCAGCGCGGTGGCGTGGCAAAGCCAGTTGCAGCAGGTTGGATTCATTGGCCTGGTCGCGGCTGACTTCGCCGCGCAAGGCGCCTTCGCACAGCACCAGGATGCGGTCGGAAATGCCCATCACTTCCATCAGATCGCTGGACACCACGATCACCGAAATACCGTCGGCGGCGAGGTTATGAATGATCTGGTAGATCTCGGCCTTGGCGCCGATGTCGATGCCACGGGTCGGTTCGTCGAGCAGCAGGACTTTCATCGGCATCGACAGCCAGCGGCCGAGAATGGCCTTCTGCTGATTGCCGCCGGAAAGGAACTTGATCTGCTGGCCGGCGTGCGGGGTTTTCACTTTCAGGGCCTTGATCTGCTTGTCGGCGTTGCCCTTTTCCCACAAGCCGCGAATCAGGCAGCCGAGGCCGGAATGCGCACCGCGGGCACTGATGTTGATGTTCTCGGCGACACTGGCCAGGGGGATGATGCCTTCTTTCTTGCGATCTTCCGGGCAGAGCAGAATGCCGGCGGCAATCGCGTCACGGGGCGAGCGCAGTTTCAGCTCATGGCCGCGTAGTTCGAGACGGCCAGCGGTGTTGCGCTCCAGGCCGCTGAGCAGGCGAAACAGCTCGGTGCGCCCTGCCCCGACCAGCCCGAACAAGCCAAGGATTTCGCCCTTGTGCGCTTCGAAACTGATCGGCTCACGCAGGCCCGGGCCGAGCAAACCATCGACCTTCAACGCCACGGCGCCACGCGGGCGATGACGGTAATCGTAGATGTCCTGAATGTCGCGACCGACCATGCAGGTCACCAGTTGATCGTGGGTCAACTGGCTCATGTCATCGAAGGTCCGCACGTAGCGGCCGTCCTTGAACACGGTGACGGCGTCGCAGATACGGAAGACTTCTTCCATGCGATGGGACACGTAGAGCACCACTTTGCCTTCGTCGCGCAGGCGACCGATGATCGCCATCAAGCGATCGATCTCGCGTGCCGAGAGACTACTGGTCGGTTCGTCGAAAGCGATAACGTGGGCGCCGCGCGACAGCGCTTTGGCAATTTCCACCAACTGCCGCTGACCCAGCGACAAGCGCCCGACCTTGGTTTGCGGATCGATTTCGTCGGCCAGGCCTTTCAGGCAATTCAAGGCTTTCTGGCGCAGCTCACTGCGATTGATCAGGCCGAAACTGGCCGGCAGATGCCCGAGAAACAGATTCTCGGCCACGGTCATTTCCGGGACCAGATGCAGTTCCTGGTGAATCACCGCGACGCCGCTGCCGATGCTGTCAGCGGTGGACTTGAAGGCCATCGCCTGCTCGCCGATCTGCAGCTCGCCGCTGCTCGGAATGTAGGCGCCACCGAGGATTTTCAGCAGGGTCGATTTGCCCGCGCCGTTCTCGCCCATCAAGGCATGAACCTGGCCGGGGTGGGCGACGAAGCTGATGCCGTCGAGCGCTTTCACGCCGGGAAAGGTCTTGCCGATCCCGTTGAAGCGCAGGCTGCCGCTGGCGCCATGTTGTTCTTGTGTCTGTACTTGCGCGTGCATAAAGCCACCTCTTCACACCGAAAAACGGCCCGGCTGCCCGGGCCGTCGCTGCCTCAGTTCCACAAGCCGATTTTTTCCAGCTCTTGCTTGAAGTTTTCGCGGGTGATCAGGGTGACGTCATCCATGGCGGTGTACTTCGGCGGCTCTTTGCCGGCGGTGATCCACTCGTACATCATCTCGGCGGTCTTGTAGCCTTCGATGTGCGGGCTTGGCAGCATCGAACCGAAGAAGCCGCTGTTAGGCTTTTTCAATTCGCCGATGGCGTCGGTGCCGTTGATGCCGATGCCGATCACGTTGCTCGCGGCAAAGCCTGCCGCTTCGGTGGCGCGCACGCCGCCGAGCACGGTGTTGTCGTTCATGCCGCCGATGATCAGGTTTTTCGCCGCGCTCGGCAGTTTCACCAGCGCCGAGTTGGTGGCGTCCATGCTGCCCGGTACGTCGAGGGTTTTCAGCGCGGCGAAGAGGATGTGGTCCTCCGGCATGCCGGCCTTCTTCAGGGCATCGACCGAACCGTCGGTGCGCTTCTTGCCGGTGTCGAGTTCGTTGTAGGTGTTGACCACCGCGTAGGTGTCTTTCCAGTCCCAGTTACGCTTCTTCGCTTCGGCAGCCATGGCGGCGCCCTGCTTCTGGCCGACTTCAAACGCGGCCATGCCCAGGTACGGCACGTCTTCCATGAATTTGCCGTTGGCGTCAACGAAACGGTCATCGACAGCAATCACTTTCAGATCGTTGATCTTGGCTTTGGCCATGATGGCCGGGCCGAGGGACACGTCCGGCGGGCAGATCACGAAGCCCTTGGCGCCGTTGGCGGCCAGACTATCGATGGCCGAGAGGGTCTTCTCGCCATCCGGAACCGCGATCTTGATCAATTCAAAGCCTTTGTCCTTGGCGGCTTTTTCGGCAAAAGCCCATTCGGTCTGGAACCACGGTTCTTCGGCCTGCTTGACCAGAAAACCGATCTTCACCGCGTCGGCGGCGAGCAGCGCACTGCTCAGGCTGAACGCAGTGACCGCCAGGGCAGTGCTGCACAGGGTACGAATCCCGAAACGACGTTTCATCAGATGACTCCTTGTTATTTTTTTTGAGCAAGGTTTGAAAAGCGTTGAAGCGTGTTCTCAGTGAAGCTGTTTGAAAATAGTCATATCGTATGATGATTGGATTTCAAGCGTAGTTCAGCGCTGGAAATCCGTTTTATTCAGTCGTGGTACATCACCGAGCGGCCACCATCGATGGTGATGCACGAAGCATTGACAAACGGTGCCTCATCGCTGGCCAGAAACACCGCCGTCATTGCGACTTCGATCGGCTGGCCGATGCGCTTGGGCGGGTGCAGGTCAAAGGCGCGTTGACGCTCGGCATGCGGATCGGCAAAGCCATTCCAGTAATCGACGTTCAGCTGCGTTTCGATGTAGCCCGGCGCGATGGCGTTAACGCGAATGCCCTTGGCCGCGTATTCGATGCCGAGTGCACGGGTCAGGCCGAGCAAGCCGTGCTTGGCCACCGGGTACGGGAAGCAACCGGGAATGATGTGGCTGGAATGGGTCGAGGCGATGTTGATAATGCTGCCCACGCCCTGCTCGATCATCTGCGGCAGCACCGCTTTGCAGCCATACCAGGCGCCGTCCAGGTCAATGGCGAAACAGCGGTGCCAGTCCTCTTCGGTCATCTGCAAAGGATCGCGGAACACATTGACCCCGGCGCAGTTGACCAGCACATCGATGCGGCCATGCAATTCCACGGCGCGTCGGGCCAGGGCATGCAGATCCTGCTGATTCGATACGTCGACCTTGAGCGCCTGCACGTCATAGCCCTGATCGCGCCAGTGAGCGGCGACCTGCTCGACCTTGTCGGCCTGGATATCGCTGATGAGTAATCTGGCTTGCTGCGAGGCGAAGGCGGCGACGATGGCTTCGCCGATGCCCTGAGCGGCCCCGGTCAACAGCACGACCTTGTTTTTCAGGCGCTCGCCTTTCGGCGGCGGCGGCACTGGTGGCAATCTCAGCGCTTCAGCCATGGCTCAGGCCTCCTGCACGCAGGCGCAAAAAAACCGGGCATCCGTGGATGTCCGGTTCTGACGGCTGGGGAAAACAAACAGGCAAGCGTCGCCGCCGGCATTGAGCCGTGGCGAAAGGCGGATCCCGCTTGCGCGGGCGAGAAGAATTCGCTGCATCACTTCACCTGTTTTGTTCTTTTTAAGTGTGAGTGGTGTTACTGCTGGAGCCGACTATAAACCCGACCGCCAAATAATCTCAATATATAATTTTGCATCCCATATTTTGGGATCTAGCCAGCAAAACGCGTACAGAGTTTTCCTGCAACATCAACGCGCATGCTCAGCACCGCACCGTCAAAAGGATGATTCAGCGGGCTCTTGGCACTGGTGATAAACAGGGTTTTCAAGTCTTCGCCACCAAACACGCAACTGGTCGGGCGACTGACCGGCAGATCAATCTTGCGGTCCACCTGCCCGTCCGGCGTCAGGCGCAACAGGCAACTGCCGTCCCAGCGTGCATTCCACACGTAGCCTTCGGCGTCCATCGCCGAGCCATCGGGACCACCGTGTTGATCGGACGAGTAAAACACCTGCGGCGCATCAAGACTGCCGTCGGTGCGGATGAAATATCGATTGAGCGTGCTGTCGAGGCTTTCACCAAACAACAGCGTGGTGCCGTCGTCACTCCACAACAAGGTATTGGGAATGCCCAGACCGAGCAGCAGCGGTGTCACGCGTTGATCAGGATCGATACGGAACAGGCCACCGGAACGGCGCACCAGCGGCAGATCCTCGCCGTGCTCGCCGATGTTGTTTTGCATGGTGCCCAACCACAACCGGCCCAAGGCATCGCAACGGGCTTCGTTGGGGCGGTTGCCCGGTTGCGGGTCGGCAACGCAGAACAGCGTCAAGCGTGGCTCAAGGCCGGGCGAATCGAGATCGAGCCGGTAGACACCACTGCTCAATGTCACCAGCGCATCGCCGCTGGCGCAGGGAATGAAGGCGGAGATGTGCTCGGGCATCTGCCAGATCTGCACGTTCTGGCCGATCAGGCGCAACGCTTGTTTACCGGCGATATCGACCCAGTAAAGCGCTTGGGTCGGCGCATCCCAGAACGGGCCCTCGCCGAGTTGCGCGCGATGTTGGGTCAGGGCGGTGCAGGTCATCTGGAATCCTTCATGTTCTTGTTGTTTTCATACAGGGGGCTGGGTTTCAGCTGGCTTTGCGGTCCGCCATGACTTTCGGGTAAAAGCGTTTTATCGCCAGGTCGGCGTTGTCGATCAAGGTCATGCACGCCCACACGCCACGGGTCGAATCGCGCGCGGCGATGGCATCGGCCATGTCTTTATGGATCGGCAAGGTGCGGCGCAATTCATCGGGGTCGGCGGCGGAGACTTCGAACGACACCGCCAGTAACGCACCGAGGGCCGGGACCATTTGTTCGATGAACTGATTATGGCTGGCGGCAAGAATGCATTCGTGGAAGGCCTGGTCGGCACGGTTGTAATCGATGCCACTGTCGACCGCACGTTCCAGTGCGTTGAAGGCCAATTGCACCGCTTCGATCTGCTCCGGCGTTGCGCGCTCACAGGCCCAGCGCACCGCCATCGGCTCGATGGTGCGGCGCAAATCCAGCAGGTCATCGACGAAGTTTTCCGGCAAGCCGTTGCGCGATAGCCAACCGACCACTTGCGGATCGAACAGATTCCAGCGCCGGACCGGCAACACCCGCGTGCCGACTTTCGGCCCGACTTCGAGCATGCCTTTGGCGACGAGGGTTTTGATGGCTTCGCGAATCACCGTGCGGCTGACACCAAGCTGTTCGCCCAGATCCGCCTCGACCTTGATGGTCTGCCCCGGCTTGACCTGACCGGCTGCAATCCAGCTACCCAGCCAGTCAACGGTCGACGCATGAAAGCTGCTGGACATGTACACCTCAAGGCGAATCGCGATGGGTGCCTACGCTAATCATCATACGAATAACAGTCAATCGGATTTTTTTCAGCTTGCACAAACCATTGTGAGAGCGAGCCTGCTCGCGAAAGCGTCGTGTCAGTCAACATTGCTGGCGACTGATACAGCGCGTTCGCGAGCAGGCTCGCTCCCACATTTTGATGTTGTGTCAGGGTTCCAGGCCGATGCGAAAGAATTCGCCGCCGCTCCACACGCCCAACCAGCGCTGACCATCGATCTCGCGGCTCACCGCCAGTTCCACCAACTGGTAAAACACATTGCGGTGAATCAGCGCTTCAAGGTTGCTGCGCACATGCACATAAGGCGCAGGCTCCTGGGTCTCAGGATCAATCTCGACACGGAGCGGATGCTCTGCCCCCGCCTCGGTGGTTTCCTCGACATTGGTGGTAAAGCGCAAAACCTGCGCCTCGCCCTCCCCCTCCACGTCAACGGCAACCGCCACGAACGGCGCGTCATCGACCTTGATCCCGACCTTCTCCACCGGGGTGATCAGGAAATAATCATCGCCGTCGCGGCGGATGATGGTGGAGAACAGTTTGACCATCGGCTTGCGCCCGATCGGCGTGCCCAGGTAGTACCAGGTGCCGTCGCGGGCGATGCGCATGTCGATGTCGCCGCAGAAATCCGGGTTCCACAAATGCACCGGTGGCAGGCCTTTGGTCTTGGGGATCTGCCCCAGCAGGTCATTGGCTGTTTGCGGGTCACTCATGGCGTACTCCTTGATTACTGGTCGCCGATCCCCAGCAGGCTGCGTGCGTATTGCGCCAGCGGCGGACCGATGAGGTCTTCGGGTTTGGAGTCATGGAACGTCAGTAAACCGCCACGACTCTTGATCCGTGCAGTATCAATCAAATACTGGGTGCTGGTCTCGATCAACATGATCTGAATCACGCCGCCATCGATACCGAGGCGATCCACGGCTTCCTGGTCCAGCCACTCGTCAGAGTTGCCGATGCGGTCGTCAGCCTTGGCGAAACGTGTGTACAGCAGATAATGCGCGCCGGCATCACGGGCTTCGCCCATGGCTTGATCGAGGCCTTCCGGCGCACGGGCGCGGCGGACCATCGGGAAATATTCGACAAAGCCCTTGAAGGCTTCTTCGGCGACCACGTTCGGCCGTGGATAGGAACCACCCGGCGGTGCGAACGCGCCCTGGGCGATGAAGATGAACGAGTCCGGCTGAATGCGGATATTGTTCACCCGGCGGCTGTCGCTGTGGTCCAGAAGCCCCGCATCGCTCATGTGATAACGAGTGCCTTCGGCCATATCGCTGACATTCATGCAGCCACCAAGCGCCAAAACGGCCAGCAGCAAAACCAGGCTACGCATCCTATTCCTCCAGAAGCCGGTGTCGGAAAACCGGCGAATGGCCGTTGGATGCAGCTTTTGCGCCAGCTCGGCATTTTCCTTGAAAGGCGTTCCCTGTGGGAGCGAGCCTGCTCGCGAAGGCGGTTAATCAGCCGCCTATGATCTTCATGACGGTCGCACCACCGGAGAACGCCACCTCCTGCTTGTCACCCAACGCCTTGACCAGCAAACGTTGCAGCGCCGGCAACGCCTGGTGGCGCGGCTTGTCGAGCAGATCGCCGACATAGTGGCGGTTGCTCGACGACAGGCAGCCATGCAGCCAACCGGTCGACGACAGGCGCAAGCGTGAACACGTACGGCAGAACGGCACGCTTTCGTTGGCGATCACCCCGAAATTGCCGCGACCGGGAATCGCATAGCGCACAGCCGTGGCGTCCACCGGTGCGTCGGTCTGGGCGTATTCATAACGTTCGCCGATCAGGCCGAGCAACTGCTCAAGGCTGACGAACTGCTGCAGGAAGGCATTGGAATCCTTGGCCAGGTGGCCCATGCGCATCAGCTCAATGAAGCGCAGTTCGAAGCCGCGTTCCAGACAGTAATCAAGCAGCGGCATGACCTGATCGAGGTTCTGCCCGCGCAACGGCACCATGTTGACCTTGATCTTCATCCCGGCTGCGGCAGCCTGATCCATGCCATCGAGCACGCTGGCCAGATCACCGCCACGAGCGATGCTGCGAAAAGCAGCGGCATCGAGAGTATCGAGGGAAACGTTGATCCGGCGCAGTCCGGCATCGACCAGCAGCGGCAGTTTTTTCGCGAGGAGTTGACCGTTGGTGGTCAGACTGATGTCGTCGAGGCCCATCTGGCCGACGGCAGTCATGAACGATTCGAGTTTGGGGCTGACCAGTGGCTCGCCGCCGGTGATGCGCAGGCGCTCGATGCCGGCCGCTTCGATGAGGTATTCGACGCCGCGTGCCATGGCTTCGGCCGACAGTTCATCCTGCGCAGCGACCAACCGCTTGCCGTTGGGCACGCAGTAGGTACAGGCGTAATTGCAGGCAGAGGTCAGGCTGATGCGCAGATTGCGAAAACGCCTGCCTTGACGGTCAACGATCATGAAACACTCCGGCGAAAGAAAATCGAGCGAGCAAAACTTGACTGAGAAATCAGGTTTTAGCAAGCCCTATGCCTGAGTATATTCCTGTGCTATTGCGCCATGTTGTGAAAACACGGCGCAATCAGCCCGCTGAATGACTTATGTGCTCGGCGTTTCCGGGTCGCGCTTGCGCTTGTTGCCCATGCGCACGCCGATGTCCATCAGGAACTGGAAGAAGCCTTCCTGATCTTCCAGCACGTTGCTCCAGAATGGCGAGTGATACAGCGCCACCGCGCCGTGCACCAGCGCCCAGGATGCGCAGTAGTGGAAGTACGGTGGCACATCTTCGAGCTTGCCTTCGCTGATGCGACCTTTGATCAGCAGGGTCAGGCGTTCGAAGTTCGAGGCACGGATCTTGTGCAGCTCCTCGACCATCTCCGGCACCTGATTGCCCTTGACCACTTTCTCTTCGAGGCGGTCGAACAGGCGATAGCGCTGCGGGTCGCGCATGCGGAATTCGAAGTAGGCGCGCGACAGCGCTTCCTTGTCCTTGTCGACATCGGCCGAATGCAGCAGCTCGTTCAGATCGCGCTCGTAGTCGAGCATCAGGCGCAAGTAGATCTCCGCCTTGGATTTGAAGTGCTTGTAGATCGTGCCTTTGCCGATACCCACGGCATCAGCAATCATCTCGACGGTGACACTGTCTTCACCCTGGTCGAGGAACAGCTTGAGCGCGGTATCGAGAATTTCCTGCTCGCGGCGACGAAATTCACGGACCTTACGAGGTTCTTTATGCATAAGAAAAAGGTCTGAAGGGTCAAAATTCGAAGCCGCGTATTATGCCTAACTTGCGCAAAAAAGCACGGTTCATCGACCAAATCTGTGTTTCTTGTTCATTTCGAGAACGATTCGGGTGCAATGAGAACTCAACTGAAGCAAACGTATTCCAAATTTGTTTAAAAACCCCGACCGGCTCACTGGACTGCACGCCAGACTGATCAATACTTGAACTGTCGGGCGACATCTCCCCCAAGTGTCGCGCCGGTAAAGGTACCAACGGACCGCGTGCCTTTGTTTTACTCCTAATGGTCTTAACCCGGATTCACCCCCCAGAACCCGGGTTTTTTTTTGCCTGCGATTTGGCCAGCCGTCATACGGCAGATTTAACACTCGCCAGCGGGAACAGACGCTTGAAGTTTTCTGTGGTCTGCTCGGCAAAGCGCTCGTAGTTTTCACCACGCAACATCGCCAGAAACTCCGCCACTTCGCGCACGTACTGCGGCAGGTTCGGCTTGCCGCGATACGGGATCGGCGCGAGGTACGGCGAGTCGGTTTCCACCAGCAGGCGATCGGCCGGCACTTTGCTCGCCACATCACGCAAGGCGTCGGCATTGCGGAACGTGACGATGCCCGAGAGGGAAATGTAATAGCCCATGTCCAGCGCCGCTTTGGCCATGTCCCAGTCTTCGGTGAAGCAATGCAACACACCCGCCTGGGGCAGCGCCGCTTCGCGCAGCAGTTCCAGGGTGTCGGCACGGGCGCCACGGGTGTGGATGATCACCGGTTTGCCGGTCTGTTGTGCCGCTTGCAGATGCAGGCGAAACGACTCCTGCTGCAACTCGGCGGCTTCCGGCTCGTAGTGATAGTCGAGACCGGTTTCGCCGATCGCCACCACTTTCGGGTGATCAAGTTCGTGCAGCAGCCAGTCCAGCGCTGGTGCCGCGCCCGGCTGCACATCAAGAGGATGCACGCCGACCGAACAATCAACATCGGCATACCGCTCGGCGAGGGCTTTGACGTCGGCGGCGTTGTCGGCACTGACGCCGATGCACAGAAAGTGTCCGACCCCACGCTCGCGGGCCGCAGCGAGTGCGGCATCCAGCGAGCCGTCATGGGCGGCGAGGTCGAGACGATCAAGGTGGCAATGGGAATCTACGAGCATAAAAAGGACTGCAACTTACATCGTATGAGTGGGACGGTCGGATTTCAGCGCTCCGGCCAGATGAGTTTCGATGCGACTGCGCGCAGTGTCGTCGCCGTCATTGAACTGCACGCCGACACCGGCGGCGCGATTGCCTTGTGCACCTTTGGGGGTGATCCAGGCGACTTTGCCGGCGACGGGGATTTTTTCCGCTTCGTCCATCAGGTGCAACAGCATGAACACCTCGTCGCCCAACCGGTAGCTTTTGTTGGTCGGGATGAACAGACCACCATTCTTGATGAACGGCATGTAGGCGGCGTAAAGCACCGACTTGTCCTTGATGGTCAGGGACAAGATGCCGTTACGCGGCCCCGGGCTGACAGGTTCAATCATGTTCACCTCCACTGCTGATCTTCAGAGTCTAGGTACACATTCTTATCTTTGACCAGGCAATCCCACCCATTGCACCAACAATGCTTCCAGCAAAAGCGCCGGATTGAGGTTGGCCTTGCTCAACACTTTCTGCCTTTGGGCGAGAATCCAGTCCTGAATATCCAGCACTTTGCCCTGCGCGCTCTTTTGGGCCAGGTACTGCACGACCTTGCGCATATCGGCCAGGCCGAGGCCGGCTTCGTCCTGAGTCAGTTGATAGCGCAGGATCAGGCTCGACCAGTCGCAGAACCAGTCGAACAGACGCAACATCGGAATGCTTTTCCATTCTTCCGCCAGTTGCGTCGGCGATTGCTGGCCCTTGAGCAACTTCTTCACGCCTTCGACCACTTGCGCGCGCTGTTCACGCACACCTTGCGATTGCAGGCTGACCGCCATCAGCGGCGACCCGGCGGCCAGCGTCAGCAGTTCGACGCGCTCGTCTTCCGCGCAATCCGGCAGCGCCTGGGCCAGCCATTGCAGGCTCATCGCCTCGCCCGGCAGCGGGCAGGCCTGCTGCACGCAACGGCTCTTGATGGTTGGCAACAAACGGCTCGGCTGGTGACTGACCAACAGCAGAACAGTATCGCCGGACGGCTCTTCAAGGCTTTTGAGCAAGGCGTTGGCAGCGTTGATGTTCATCGACTCGACCGGCTCGATCAACACCACCTTGCGCCCGCCGAGCTGCGCGGTCTGCACGACGAAACTGACCAGATCACGAACCTGATCGACCTTGATCGCCTTGTCCGCCTCTTCCGGCTCCAGGATGTAATTGTCCGGATGACTGCCGGCCTTGAGCAGCAAGCAGGATTTGCACTCGCCGCACGCCTCAGGCGTAGGACGCTGACACAGCAGGCTGGCCATCAGGCGTTCGGCCAGAGCACGTTTGCCGATACCGGCGGGACCGTGCAGCAGGTACGCGTGGGCATGCTGACTGCGTCCGGCCAGTTGCTGCCAGAGGCTGTCCTGCCATGGATAGGCCTCAGCCACGGGCCAGCTCCAGCAGATTCGGCAGTAA
Organism: Pseudomonas sp. Sample_11; assembly: GCF_004307505.1. NCBI lineage: Bacteria > Pseudomonadati > Pseudomonadota > Gammaproteobacteria > Pseudomonadales > Pseudomonadaceae > Pseudomonas > Pseudomonas sp. Sample_11. The sequence goes on along the minus strand of NZ_RCOD01000039.1, from coordinate 40,421 downwards.
GGTGTCCAGTGATTGCTGGACCTTGGCCAATGGCTGACCAGCATCGATGCGCACATAGCGCGAAGGATCGGCTTCGGCGCGCTTCAGGAACGCATTGCGCACGTTTTCGAAAAACGCCCGGCCTTCGAGTTCGAAACGATCCAGTCGGCCACGGGCACTGGCGCGGGCCAGACCGATCTCTACGGGCAGATCGAAAATAAGTGTCAGATCGGGCCGCAAGTCGCCCTGCACGAATGTTTCCAGCGTGGCGATGCGTTCCAGCGACAAACCACGACCGCCGCCCTGATAGGCGTATGTTGAATCGGTGAAACGATCACACAGCACCACAGCGCCACGGGCCAGCGCCGGGCGAATCACCTCTGCCAGATGCTGGGCGCGCGCGGCGAACACCAGCAACAGCTCGGCGTCCGGGTGCATCACTTCGTCGGCCGGGGTCAGCAGGACATCACGAATCCGTTCGGCCAGCGGTGTACCGCCGGGCTCACGAGTGAGCAGCACTTCGATACCGGCGGCGCGCAGGCGCTCGGCGAGGTATTCGCGATTGGTGCTCTTGCCCGCGCCTTCCGGGCCTTCCAGGGTAATAAACAAGCCAGTCACAGGCAGTCCTTCATCAAAGTCATTGCGCGTTCTGTGGTGTAGCGGCGTCCGGTTCTTGGGCTGGCGCCGGATCTTGCGGCGGCGCTTTCGATGGCACTTCGGGCAGCGCCTCGGGCGCGGTGTTCGGCGAGGCCGCCGGAATGGCCTCATCGGTGGCCGGCGCGGTTACTGGTGCCGGGCTGGAACGGTAATCGGCACGGCGCTTGAGCTGGTATTCGCGCACCGCGTTGTTGTGCGCATCCAGATCATCGGAGAACACGTGGCTGCCATCGCCACGGGCGACGAAATACAGGCTGCTGCCTTCCACCGGATTGAGCGCAGCATGAATCGCTTCGCGCCCGACCATCGCAATCGGCGTCGGCGGCAAGCCTGGAATCACGTAGGTGTTGTAAGGCGTCGGCTCTTTCAAATGTGCGCGGGTCAGTTTGCCGGTGTAGCGATCACCGAGGCCATAAATCACTGTCGGATCGGTCTGCAACTGCATGCCCAGCGCCATGCGCCGTACAAAGACGCCGGCAATCTGCCCGCGCTCCTGCGGAACGCCGGTCTCTTTCTCGACCAGCGAGGCCATGATCAGCGCTTGATAAGGTTCGCTGTAAGGCACATCGGCAGAACGCTGCGCCCACTCTTTGGCGAGCACTTCGTCGAGACGGTCAAAGGCTTTCTTCAACAGCTCGGCATCGGACATGCCGCGCACGAAGCGATAGGTATCCGGGAAAAACCGGCCTTCTGGGAACAAGCCCTTGTGGCCGATCTTCGCCATGACGTCGCTGTCGCTCAGGCCGGTGAGGGTCTGCTCGAGCTTGTCGTCCTTGGCCAGGGCGGCGCGCACTTGATGGAAAGTCCAGCCTTCGACCAGGGTCAGGCTGTACTGAACCACGTCGCCGCGCTTCCACGAATCGATCAGACCGTTGACGGTCATGCCCGGCTGCATGCGGTACTCGCCGCTGTGAATCGGCGTGCCGGCAAGATTGAAGCGCCAGTAGACGCGCAGCCAGAACGCGTCCTTGATGACGCCATCGGTTTCGAGTTCAAGGAAGGTACGGGTCGGTGTAGAGCCTTTCGGCACATCCAGCAGTTGTTCCTGCGGGATGTTCAGGGGCTGTTCCAGTGCCGAATGAATTTTCCAGGCGCTGGCGCCCAACAGCAGCCCTGCCAGAACCAGTCCGGTTTCCAGCAGCAGCAAAAGTTTACGTCTCACGAATCAAGCATCCAGTAGCGCGCGGGCAATGGTTTGCAGTTTACGGGTGAGCGGGCCAACCGGCCAGCTCAGTGCAGCACAGGCGCGTACCGGCCAGACGCCATAAACGCTGTTGCAGACAAACAATTCATCAGCCCATTGCAGCTGTTCGAGGCTGATATCGGCGATTTGCGTGGGGATGGCCAGCGACTCGGCCTGAAACAATATTTCCGCGCGCATCACACCTGCGACCCCGCAGTGCTTCAAGTCGGGCGTGATCAGACCACCGTCGCGCACCAGGAAAATATTGCTGAACACGCCCTCAACGACGCGCCCGGCCTGATCAAGCATCAAGCCTTCGGCATGCTCGCTGTCCTGCCATTCGGCGCGGGCGAGTACCTGCTCCAGTCGATTCAGATGTTTGAGCCCGGCCAACAACGGCTGCGTAGATAAACGCGTGTTGCAGGGATACAGGCGGATGCCGTGCTCGGCATGGGCAGCGGGATAAGCCGCCGGCGGATTGCCTTGCAGAATGCGTCGGCCCTGCGCCGCAGGATCGGGCGCATAACCGCGCAAGCCGTCGCCACGCGTGAGGATGAGCTTGAGCACGCCCTCGCCCATCGCAGCGGCATAGCTGAGCAGCTCATGGCGAACCAGCTCGAGATCGGTCGCAATGGCCAGACGCGCGCAGCCATCGGCCAGGCGCGTCAGGTGTCGATCCAGCAGGACCGGCTGTCCACTGCGCACGGCAATGGTCTCGAACAGACCATCGCCGTAAGCCAGGCCGCGATCTTTCAGCGACAGCGCGTCAGCCGGTTGACCGTCGACCCAGCTGTCCATCAGCCGGCGAACCGGCGGAACGCCAGCGTGCCGTTGGTGCCGCCAAAACCGAAGGAGTTGGACAGCACGACATCGATGTCCATGTTACGCGCGGTGTGCGCGACGAAATCGAGATCGCAGCCTTCGTCCGGCTCATCAAGGTTGATGGTCGGCGGTGCCACCTGGCTGTTGATCGCCAGCACGCTGAAAATCGCTTCGACCGCGCCCGCCGCACCCAACAGGTGGCCGGTCATCGACTTGGTCGAGCTGACCGCCAGCTTGTAGGCGTGATCGCCGAACACCGACTTGATCGCATTGGCTTCGGCAAGGTCGCCGGCCGGGGTCGAGGTGCCGTGGGCGTTGATGTACTGCACTTGGTCGACGTTGATTTTCGCATCGCGCAGGGCATTGGTGATGCAGCGCGCGGCACCGGCGCCATCGGCGGGTGGCGAGGTCATGTGGAACGCGTCGCCACTGGTGCCGAAACCGATCAGCTCGGCGTAGATCGTCGCGCCACGGGCCTTGGCGTGTTCGAGCTCTTCGAGAACCAGAGCGCCAGCACCGTCGGACAGGACGAAACCGTCACGGCCCTTGTCCCATGGACGGCTGGCACGGGTCGGCTCGTCGTTGCGGGTCGACAGCGCACGGGACGCGCCGAAGCCGCCCATGCCCAGACCGCAGGCGGCCATTTCCGCACCGCCGGCGATCATCACGTCGGCTTCGTCGTACATGATGTTGCGCGCCGCCATGCCGATGCAGTGCGTACCGGTGGTGCACGCGGTGGCGATGGCGTAATTGGGTCCCTGTGCGCCCAGATGGATCGACAGGAAACCGGAAATCATATTGATGATCGAGCCAGGCACAAAGAACGGCGAGATCCGTCGTGGACCGGTCTCGTGCAGGGTGCGGCTGGTCTCTTCGATGTTGGTCAGACCGCCAATCCCCGAACCCATGGCCACGCCAATGCGTTCACGGTTGGCATCGGTGACTTCCAGACCGGCGTTGCGCACGGCTTGAAAGCCTGCGGCGAGGCCGTACTGAATGAACAGGTCGAGCTTGCGCGCTTCCTTGACCGACAGGTATTCCTCGACATTGAAGCCTTTGACCGAACCACCGAAGCGGGTCGAATAGGCAGAAAGGTCGGTGTGTTCGATCAGACCAATGCCACTGCGGCCAGCCAGAATGCCCTGCCAACTGCTCGGCACATCCGTGCCCAGTGGCGACAACATACCCATACCGGTGACTACGACGCGTCTACGCGACACAGCACTCTCCTTTTTCAAATGACGACTTTGCATCAGGCCTAAAGAAAAAACCGCACGCCATGATGGCAGTGCGGTTTTTCCATGACAGCAAGCAACGATTACAAACTGTTACGCCTGGTGGCTGGTAACGTAGTCGATTGCAGCTTGTACAGTAGTGATCTTTTCAGCTTCTTCGTCAGGGATTTCGGTCTCGAATTCCTCTTCCAGAGCCATCACCAGCTCAACGGTGTCAAGGGAGTCGGCACCCAGGTCTTCTACGAAGGAAGCGGTGTTGACCACTTCTTCTTCTTTAACACCCAGTTGCTCGGCAACGATTTTCTTGACGCGCTCTTCGATGGTGCTCATACCTTGTTTTCACTCCTAATGGACAAATTCAGGCAGCTGGCCAGTGGGTAAGTGTATAGAAAGCCTTTTCAGTTTTTCAACTGAAAGCTTCACTCCTCAAACCCTGCGACCCTCTGCCTATAAATAGATTGCAGCTTTATAACGGATTTTAGACAGCTCGTATGACATTTTTTTGAAGCAATCCGTCACATTTTACTTACATGTACATCCCACCGTTCACCGGGATTGTAGCCCCGGTAACGTATGCCGCACCGTCGGATGCAAGAAAAGCGACCACGGACGCGATCTCTTGAGCTTGCCCCAGACGACCCAGCGGAATCTGCGTCTGCAAGGCTTCACGCTGTGCTTCAGGCAGCTCGCGGGTCATATCGGTGTCGATGAACCCTGGGGTTACCGAGTTGACCGTAATCGAACGCGAACCGACTTCACGCGCCATCGCCCGGCTGAAACCTTCCAGACCGGCCTTGGCGGCTGCATAGTTTACTTGGCCGGCGTTGCCCATGGCACCCACCACCGAGCCAATACTGATAATTCGACCCCAGCGCGCCTTGGTCATGCCACGCAAAACGCCCTTGGACAGGCGATACAGACTGTTCAGGTTGGTATCGATCACGTCGTACCACTCGTCGTCTTTCATGCGCATCATCAGGTTATCGCGGGTGATACCGGCATTATTGACCAGAATCGCCACCGGCGCACCGAACTGCTCCTGAATGCCTGCCAGCACGGCGCTGACCGATTCGTCACTGGTGACATTGAGTTCGAAACCGGCGCCCTGGATACCGTTTTCCTTCAGGGTCGCGGCAATGCGCTCGGCGCCCGAAGCGGAGGTCGCGGTGCCGACAACGATGGCGCCCTGACGACCCAGTTCCAGCGCGATGGCCTGGCCGATACCGCGGCTTGCACCGGTAACCAGTGCAACTTTACCTTGCAGACTCATGCAAGTTTCTCCTGATTCAGGCCTGCGCTGCGCGAGCGGCAGCGAAGGCGTCTGGGGTATTGAGATTGGAAGTCGAAACGCCTTCGGCGCAACGTTTGTTCAGGCCAGCGAGGACTTTGCCCGGGCCGCACTCGACCAGATTGGTCGCGCCCTTGGCGGCCAAAGTCTGTACCGATTCAACCCAGCGCACTGGCTTGTAGAGCTGTTCGAGCAGGTCGCGCTTGAGGGTTTCCAGATCGGCCGGCACTTGTGCGCTGACGTTCTGCACCACGGGGATCTGCGGCGCCTGCCAGTCGATGGCGGCGATGGATTCAGCGAAGCGCTCGGCAGCCGGACGCATCAGCTCGCAGTGCGACGGCACGCTCACCGGCAACGGCATGGCGCGCTTGGCACCACGGGCCTTGCAACCCTCGATGGCGCGCTCGACGGCGGCCTTGGCACCGGCGATCACCACTTGGCCCGGCGAGTTGAAATTCACCGCGCTGACGACTTCGCCTTGCGCCGCTTCGGCGCAGGCAGCCAGCACGTCGGCATCTTCCAGGCCGAGGATCGCGGCCATGCCGCCCTGCCCGGCCGGCACCGCTTCCTGCATCAACTGACCACGGCGCTCGACGAGCTTGACCGCGTCAGCCAGGCTCAGGCTGCCGGCAGCAACCAGCGCGCTGTATTCACCCAGGCTATGGCCGGCGACGAATGCCGGACGCGCGCCGCCTTCGGCCAGCCACAGACGCCACAGGGCGATCGAAGCGGTCAGAATGGCCGGTTGGGTTTTGTCGGTTTGATTGAGCAGCTCTTCCGGACCCTGCTGGGTAAGTGCCCACAGGTCATAGCCCAGCGCAGCAGAGGCTTCTTGAAAGGTTTCGAGGATCAGCGGATGTTGCGCGCCCAGCTCGGCCAGCATGCCGAGGGACTGCGAACCCTGTCCTGGAAAGACGAATGCGAGGGAAGCAGACATGTAACAAGCCCCTAATGATCTTGTCGTCGGAAAATAACGCCCCGTTGGGGACGCCAGAAACTGACAGTTTGGATGGCCCTTTGAACCGGGCGGTCACATTTAAGCATTGTCCGACGAAAACGCCTAAGACAACAGTTCCTCCAGACGACCGTGGAGACGCTCGGGCAGGTTCTCCTGAATCTCGATCAGCGCCCGTTGAATGGCACTCTGAAAGCCCTGCACCCCGGCCGATCCGTGGCTTTTCACAACGATGCCCTGCAAGCCGAGAAAGCTTGCGCCATTATGTCGCGCCGGGGCCAGATCAGCTTGCAGACGCTTCATCAACGGCAGCGCGAGAGCGCCGACAGCGCGCGAGGCCAAGTTTTTATTGAACAACGCCTCGATGCGCGCGGCAATCATCGTCGCCAGACCTTCGCTGGACTTGAGCAGGATATTGCCGACGAAGCCGTCACACACCACCACGTCGGCCTCACCGCGATACAAGCCGTCGCCTTCGATAAAGCCGATGTAGTTGATCCCGCGCGCAGCCTGCAACAGCGTTGCGGCCAGTTTGACCTGCTGATTGCCCTTGATGTCTTCGGTGCCGATGTTCAGCAACGCAACACGTGGACGGGCGATGCCCAAGGTCTGCGCGGCCACCGAACCCATCACCGCGAACTGCAACAGATGCTCGGCACTGCAATCGACGTTGGCGCCCAGATCGAGCAACTGGCAATAACCGGTCTGCGTCGGAATGGCCGCGACCATGGCCGGACGATCAATGCCCGGCAATGTCTTCAACACGAAACGCGACAAGGCCATCAACGCACCGGTATTGCCGGCACTGACACAGGCCTGCACCTTGCCATCGCGCAGCAGTTCGAGGGCCACACGCATCGACGAATCCGGCTTGCCACGCAGGGCCTGGGCAGGTTTCTCGTCCATGGTGATGACTTCGCTGGCCGCAACAATCGTGAGGCGCGCGCGATCTGCAGCCGACTGGCCGTGGATCAGTTCTTCAAGAAGGGAGGGTTGACCGACGAGGGTCAGGTGCAGCGAGGGTGTAGCAGACAGGCAAGCGAGACTGGCCTGAACAATGCTGCGGGGACCGAAGTCCCCGCCCATTGCGTCAATCGCGATGACTTGAGCAGACAAGTGATTACTCGTCAGCGCCCTTGTCGATCACTTTACGGCCACGGTATACGCCTTCTGGCGATACGTGGTGACGCAGGTGAACTTCACCAGTGGTTTTTTCTACAGACAGGGTGCTAGCCTCGAGAGCGTCGTGCGAACGGCGCATGTCACGGGCAGAGCGGGATTTTTTGTTCTGCTGAACAGCCATAATTGATTAACTCCTAAACGTTTGGGTCACGCTTTAACTGCGCCAATACACTGAACGGGTTGGACCGCGTTACCTCGTCCTCGCTCGGTTCGGGCTCATCTGCTCCCGCCGGCTGCTGGCATTCTTCCGGATGATGAGCAGGCACAATGGGCAAGGCGAGCAGAAGCTCCTCCTCGATCAGTGACTGCAGATCCAATGGATCTTCGCCCAGTTCCAGCACGTCATAACCTTTCGGCAACGACTGGGTATTCGCACCCTCCTTCACCACCGCGTAACTGCATTCGCTGTGGATCGGCAGGGTGACCAGCTCAAGACAACGCTGGCAAACCATTTTGACTTCGGTGTCGATAAAGCTGTGGATGACCACAGACTTACGTTCATCTCGTTCAAAAACGAATTTGGCCTGCACCGTACCGACATCGTCGGAAAGCGGGTCGCAAAGTCTCTTCAAATCGGCCAGCAGCAGTTCACCTTGAAGGGTGGTGCCACGGTCAGCCAATTTGCGCGGGTCAACGTGAGGTGGAATCGGGTCATTCAACATAGGCGCAGCATTATAGGGATGCACCCACCCATGTCAAAGGAAATTGTGCCCTGTCCGTCACTTGCGCGCCTCCGCTAGAATCCGCACCTGCCCCAGGAGACGTCCATGCTGCCTTTATTACTCGCTTCAAGCTCGACTTATCGCCGCGAATTGCTCGCCCGCCTGCACCTGCCGTTCGTCTGCAGCTCGCCGGACATCGACGAAAGCCAACGTCCGGGCGAGTCCGCGATCGATCTGGTCAAACGCCTCGCTGAGGAAAAAGCCCGCGCCCTGGCGGACAGCCACCCTGCTCATCTGATCATTGGCTCGGATCAGGTCGCCGTCCTCGGCGAACAGATCATCGGCAAGCCGCACACCTTCGAGAAGGCTCGCGAGCAATTGATGGCGGCGAGCGGCGCGAGCGTGACATTCCTGACCGGCCTGGCACTGCTCAACAGCCACACCGGGCAATGCCAGGTCGACTGCGTGCCGTTTACCGTGCACATGCGTCAGCTGGATCAGGCGCGCATCGAACGCTACCTGCGCATCGAGCAACCGTACGACTGCGCCGGCAGCTTCAAGGCCGAGGGACTCGGCGTGAGCCTGTTTCAATCGACCGAAGGCCCGGACGCCACCAGCCTGATCGGCCTGCCGCTGATTCGCCTGATCGATATGTTGTTGGTCGAGGGTGTGCAAATCCCTTGAAAGCAAAAGATCGCAGCCTTCGGTAGCTCTTACATCGATCCGTGCAAGAGCCTCCGCAGACTGCGATCTTTTGATCTTGAACCGTCTTACCGCAACGACGGCCCGTGAAAACCCATCCACATCGCCAACTGCTCGGCCACGCTGGCGCCGAGCTTTTTCGAGAAGCGATCAAACGGCGATTCCTGCACGGTGAAGTCCACCAGTTCCTTCTCGCCAATCACATCACGCGCCACCGAACTGGCACTGCCCAAGCCATCGATCAGACCCAGCGGCAGCGCCTGCTCACCCGACCAGACCAGCCCGGAAAACAGCTCCGGATGCTCTTTGTCCTTCAGGCGATCACCACGACCCTGCTTGACGCTGTTGATGAACTGCTTGTGCGTGGTGTCGAGCACGCTTTGCCAGAAGGCGGTTTCTTCAGGCTTTTGCGGCTGGAACGGATCAAGAAATGCCTTGTGCTCACCCGAGGTGTAGGTGCGACGCTCAACCCCGAGCTTTTCCATGGTGCCGACAAAACCGTAACCCGCTGCTGTCACGCCGATTGAGCCGACCAGACTGGCCTTGTCGGCGTAGATCTGATCCGCCGCGCTGGCGATGTAATAGGCGCCCGAAGCACCAAGATCGGAAATCACCGCGTAGAGCTTGATCTCCGGATGCAGCGCACGCAGGCGCTTGATCTCGTCATAGACATAGCCGGACTGCACCGGACTGCCGCCCGGACTGTTGATGCGCAGGACCACGCCCTTGACCTTTTTGTCTTCGAACGCCGCGCGCAGGCTGCCAACGATATTGTCGGCGCTGGCCGGCTCCTTGTCGGCGATTACACCATCGATCTCGATCAACGCCGTGTAGTTCGGGCCGCGGGTGGCGCTTTTTTCCATGTCCATCAGCGGCGTGAACAGCAGCAGCGCAACAAACAGATAAACAAACGTCAGCAGCTTGAAGAAAATCCCCCAGCGCCGCGAACGGCGTTGTTCCTGCACGCCGGCCAGCAAAGTCTTTTCCAACAGCTTCCAGCTTTTCGCGTCACCGTCGTCGGCACTTGCCTTGGCCGGTGCTTTCCATTCGTCGGTCATGCCATCTACCCCAGCAAAAACGTATTAAGCCCGCTGACCCAGCCAGGCGTGCAATTGAGAAAAACGGTCGATCGACAGGCGCGGCTCGAACTGTTGCAGGGACTCGATCGATTGCGCGCCATAACTGACCGCCACCGAATCCATCCCCGCGTTGCGCGCCATCAGCAGATCGAACGACGAATCACCGACCATCAACGCCTGCTCCGGGCGTACGCCGCAGTGGCTGACAATCTGCTCAAGCATCAGAGGGTGTGGCTTGCTGGCAGTTTCATCGGCAGCGCGGGTGATATCGAAATAATCTTCCCAGCCATTGGCCTTGAGCACCCGATCCAGTCCGCGACGATTCTTGCCCGTCGCTACCGCCAGGTGATAACCCTGCTCGCGAAACGATGCCATCGACTCGACCACGCCCTCGAACAGCGGCGAAGGCACGGCTTCGGCAGCGATGTAGTGATCGGCGTAGTACTCGCGAAACGCGAGCATTTCTGCGTCGCTGATTTCGGGATATAGGGTGCGAATCGCTTCCGGCAAGCCAAGACCGATGATGCCTTTGACGGCGAAGTCATCGCGCAGCTCGAAACCGGAACGCCCGGACGCCGAGTGCATCGCCTCGACGATCCGATGAATGGAATCGGCGAGGGTGCCGTCCCAGTCGAAAATCAACAGCTTGTAATCAGATGGGCGCACTCAATCGCTCCACGGTCTTGGCCCACATTTCATCGACGGGCGCTTGCAGATTCAGCTTGCCGCCGTCGGGCAGCGGCACGGTCAGCATGTAAGCGTGCAGGAACAGACGCTTACCACCCAAATCGCGGATTTCCTTGGTGAAATCCTCGTCGCCATACTTGCTGTCACCGGCAATGCAATGGCCAGCATGCAAGGTGTGCACGCGAATCTGGTGGGTACGACCGGTGACCGGTTTCGCCTCGACCATGGTGGCAAAATCGCCGAAGCGGCGCAGCACCTTGAACAGCGTCAGGGCTTCTTTGCCCTCGTCATTGACCTCAACCATGCGCTCGCCGGAACGCAGATTGCTCTTGAGCAACGGTGCACGAACCTGCTTGATCGAGGTTGCCCAGTTGCCACGGACCAGCGCCATGTAGCGCTTGTCGACGCCATCGCCGCGCAACTGCTCGTGCAGGTGGCGCAACATGCTGCGTTTTTTGGCGATCATCAGCAGGCCGGAGGTGTCACGGTCGAGACGGTGAACCAGCTCCAGCTCCTTGGCGTCGGGACGCAACTGACGAAAGGCTTCGATCACGCCAAAATTCAGCCCGCTGCCGCCATGCACCGCAATGCCGGCGGGCTTGTTGATCACGATCAGGGCTTTGTCTTCGAAGACGATCGAGGCTTCCAGGCGCTGCAACAGCCCCTGGGCCAGCGGCACCGGTTCGTCGCGCTCAGGCACGCGAACCGGCGGCACGCGCACGATATCGCCGGCCTGCAGCTTGTATTCGGGCTTGATCCGACCTTTGTTCACACGCACTTCGCCTTTGCGCAAAATGCGGTAGATCAAGGTCTTGGGCACGCCTTTGAGCCGGGCGAGGAGAAAGTTGTCGATTCGTTGGCCGGCATACTCCGGCGAGACTTCAAGCAGTTGAACGCCTGGAGTCGAAGGGGCAGTAGTTGTCATGCCGCGGATGATAACAATTTTTATGGAATTGAAGCACTTAATCATTGCTGCTATAGTCGCGAACGCCGCCAAAAGCGGCCTGGACAGCGGAACCACGGTCAAAGACCGGCCCTGACCAACGCAATTCACCAGGGCGCGAGGCCGTCCTACGGGGCTTTCGCTACGTAACGGTGGAGTTTGCGGTTGTAACGAGCGCAGGTGACATGAGGCCTGAATTACACCGCCGAGCAGAGTTCTCACTCGCCCGGCAGGCAACATTCAAGGCCAGTTCACAAAGTGCAGTCGACTGCGAATGACCCCGAGCGATTGCTTCGGAAACATCGCCTGAATTAGCCATGATGCGTGACCTCCCCTTTCGGAGCTCACGGTAAATGCCAACCCGCTGCGGATTCTGCGCGCGGCAGCACCCGAATTATCAGGGATACGTGTAGGGTGGAGATGCACAACCGCCGGACTGTGTAGCAACAAGCTTTGATCAAGACGCTTCATCTCGTCCACAGCCGCTGGTTGATTCCTCCTCCTGACTGAGTGCTTAAGTAGCCACAGCAAGCAGGACGCGTACGTCGCGGTATCGGCCCAATTGGCCGCACATCGCTGGACACGGGAATGGCCAACCACTCCCGACGCACCTGACACCGACCGTGAGAAGTCGTGTGTGCCGAACGCCGTTTCCGGCAGCCCGGAAACCGACGGTACTACATGAAAAGAATGCTGATTAACGCAACTCAACCCGAAGAGTTGCGTGTTGCACTGGTAGATGGCCAGCGCCTCTACGACCTGGACATCGAATCCGGTGCACGCGAGCAGAAGAAGGCCAACATCTATAAAGGCCGTATCACTCGCATCGAACCAAGCCTTGAGGCTGCCTTTGTCGATTTCGGCTCCGAGCGCCACGGCTTCCTGCCCCTCAAAGAAATCTCCCGCGAATACTTCAAGAAAGCCCCAGAAGGCCGCGTCAACATCAAGGACGTCCTGAGCGAAGGTCAGGAAGTCATCGTTCAGGTCGAGAAAGAAGAACGTGGCAACAAGGGCGCCGCCCTGACCACCTTCATCAGCCTGGCCGGTCGTTACCTCGTACTGATGCCGAACAACCCGCGTGCCGGCGGCATCTCCCGTCGCATCGAAGGCGAAGAGCGCAACGAACTGCGTGAAGCGCTGAACGGCCTGGTTGCTCCGGCCGACATGGGTCTGATCGTGCGCACTGCCGGCCTGGGCCGCAGCAGCGAAGAAATGCAGTGGGATCTCGATTACCTGCTGCAACTGTGGACCGCCATCAAAGAAGCCTCGCTGGATCGCTCCGCGCCTTTCCTGATCTACCAGGAAAGTAACGTGATCATCCGCGCCATCCGCGATTACCTGCGCCAGGACATCGGCGAAGTGCTGATCGACAGCGTTGAGGCCCAGGACGAAGCCCTGACCTTCATCCGCCAGGTGATGCCGCAGTACGCCAGCAAGATCAAGCTGTACGAAGACAGCGTGCCGCTGTTCAACCGTTTCCAGATCGAAAGCCAGATCGAGACCGCATTCCAGCGCGTCGTCGAACTGCCTTCCGGCGGCTCCATCGTCATCGATCCGACCGAAGCCCTGGTGTCCATCGACATCAACTCGGCGCGCGCCACCAAAGGCAGCGACATCGAAGAAACCGCCCTGCAGACCAACCTTGAAGCCGCCGAAGAAATCGCCCGTCAGTTGCGCCTGCGCGACATCGGCGGCCTGATCGTCATCGACTTCATCGACATGACCCCGGCCAAGAACCAGCGCGCCGTGGAAGAGAAAGTCCGCGAATGCCTGGAAGCTGACCGTGCCCGCGTGCAGATCGGTCGCATCTCGCGTTTCGGCCTGCTGGAAATGTCCCGTCAGCGCCTGCGTCCATCGCTGGGCGAAAGCAGCGGCATCGTCTGCCCGCGTTGCAACGGCACCGGCATCATCCGTGACGTTGAATCGCTGTCGCTGGCCATTCTGCGCCTGATTGAAGAAGAAGCCCTGAAAGACCGCACCGCCGAAGTTCGCGCGCAAGTGCCGATCCCGGTCGCTGCGTTCCTGCTCAACGAAAAACGCAACTCGATCACCAAGATCGAACTGCGCACCCGTGCCCGTATCGTCATTCTGCCGAACGATCACCTCGAGACGCCGCACTTCGAAGTTCAGCGTCTGCGTGACGACAGCCCGGAAGCCGCGACCAACCAGTCCAGCTACGAAATCGCTGCCGCCGCTGCCGAAGTCGAAGAAGTCCAGCCAGCCGCTGCGACTCGCACTCTGGTTCGCCAGGAAGCTGCAGTGAAAACCGCGCCGGCCCGTGCCAATGCACCGGTGCCGACTGAAGTTGCACCTGCCGCACCTGCTCCTGCACCGGTTGCCGCACCTGAGCCTAGCCTGTTCAAGGGCCTGGTGAAGTCGCTGGTCAGCCTGTTCGCCACCAAGGAAGAGCCAGCCGCACCGGTCGCGGTTGCGAAACCGGCTGCCACCGAGCGTCCAGCGCGTAACGAAGAGCGTCGCAACGGTCGTCAGCAGAGCCGCAACCGTAACGGTCGCCGCGATGAAGAACGCAAGCCGCGCGAAGAACGTGCTCCACGTGAAGAGCGCGCACCACGCGAGCCGCGCGAAGAGCGCCAGCCACGTGAAGCCCGCGAGCCGCGTGAAACCCGCAGCGAAGCGCCGGTAGCCCGCGAAGAGCGCGCACCACGTGCCCCGCGTGAAGAACGTGCACCGCGTGCCCCACGTGAAGATCGCAAGCCGCGTGGCGAGCGTGAAGAACGCGTGCGTGAACTGCGCGAGCCGCTGGACGCCGCGCCAGCCGCAGCCGCAGCTGTTGCTGCCGTGACCGCTGAAGAGCGTCCGGCCCGTCAGCCACGCGAAGAACGCGCTCCGCGTCCACCGCGTGAAGAGCGTCAACCGCGTGCCGAGCAGGCCGCTGCTGCCGTCGCTGAAGAAGAAGTGAACAGCAACAACGAAGAGCAACTGCCGGAAGACGGTCAGGATAACGCCGAAGGCGATCGTCCACGTCGTCGCTCCCGTGGCCAGCGTCGTCGCAGCAACCGTCGCGAGCGTCAACGTGATGCCAACGGCAACGTGATCGAAGGTTCGGAAGAATCCGAGTCCGCTGAAAACGCTGGCGAGCCAAGCACTGCCGATCTGGCCGCTGGCCTGGCCGTCACCGCCGCCGTTGCCAGCAGCACCATCAGCGCTCCGGCAGAAGCCGAAGCTCACGAGCAGGCTGAACGCGCCACCGCCGCCACACTGGAAACTGCTCCAGTCGAAGCGCCGGTTGTCGAAGCCACCACTCCAGTGGAAGCGACTGCTGCACCGGAAATCGAAGTCGCTCCGGTCCGCGAAGCTCAGCCTCAGGTTGAAGCGCCTGCCGAGCCGGAAGCTGTCGTCGAAGCACCAACGGCCATCACTGAGCCAGCGGTAGAAACCGTCAGCGAAAACGTGACCAAAACCGTGCGTGAAGTTCGCGAAGAGCAGACTGCGTTCAACTGGGTTGCCGAGCCAGCCGTCACCGAAGCCCCAGCGCCAGTCGCTGAAGCCGAAGTGCCGCAAGCCATGGTTTCCGAGCCAGTAGTTGCAGCAGCAGAGCCGGCGCCGACACCAGTGGTTGAAGCTCCGGTTGCCGAAGCTCAGGTTGAAGAAGCACCAGCCGCAGTCGAAGCGCCAGCGCCAGTGGTTGAAACGCCGGCTCCGGTCAGCGCCCTGACGCCGAACGGCCGCGCGCCAAACGACCCGCGTGAAGTGCGTCGTCGCAAGCGTGAAGCCGAGCGTCTGCAGAAGGAAGCCGAACTGGCTGCCGCTGCAGCGCCAGTGGCTGCCGAACCAGCCGCTGCGGCTGAAGTGGTCGAGGCAGCCCCTGCCCCGGTCGCGGAAGAAGCATCGGTTGAAGCGGTGATCGCTGAAGCACCACGCTCCGTTCAGGACGCGGTTGAACAGCGCGAAGAAGCCCAGGAAAAAGAGCACGAGCCTAAACCACTCGTGTAATTCCTGAAGCCATTAAAAAGCCCCGCCCGGTGAAAGCCTGGCGGGGCTTTTTATTGCCTGAAATACCAGCGTCATCCACAACCTTTGTGGCAGCGAGCCTGCTCGCGAAAGCGCTGGGTCAGACAATATTCATGTAACTGAACCAGCGCATTCGCGAGCAGGCTCGCTCCCACAAGGGAATTTCAACACGGCTCAGGGCTGAGGAAATACCAGAGATTCAGGCACATCGATATCCCACAACACCCCCGGATCATCCACCGCCACTTCCACCACCCTACCCTGCGCAAACAACGGCCGTGCGCCACGATCACCGGTCAGCGCCTGCAATTGCGCGCCAAACGAACGACCAAACCCCACCGGATGACCAAACCCCCCACCCAGCACCGGCACGCTCACCGCGTCATCAGCCATCGCCGCGAGCACTCGCTCGATACTCGAAGGCAAGATAAACGGCATATCGCCGAGCACAATCAACCAGCCATCAGCGCCCGGGCAAGCGGCAACACCTGCGGCAATGCTGTCGCCCATGCCGGTCGATTCGATCGACACCACGTCGCAGCCGTAAGCCTGAGCCATGCGCATCGCCTGCGGTCGAGCCTCGGTGGTGACCAGTACACGTTTGTCGAGACTGGCCGGCAGGTTCACCAGCACCTGCTCGATGACCGAGCGCACGGCGCCATCACGCCCTGTGCAGTCAGCGAGCAATTTGTCTTTGTCGGGGCCGGCGATCTGGCGAAAGCGTTTGCCCTCGCCCGCCGCCAGCACAATCACTGCGATGGATTGGCTCATGCACCCTCCAGCGGTTTTTTCTGTTTCAGCTCCACACCGTTCTTGATCGCGACAATTTCCGCCAGCAACGACAAGGCGATCTCTGCCGGCGAATGACTGCCGATGTGCAGGCCGATCGGCCCGTGCAAGCGATCAATCGATGCTTGCGACAAGCCTAGCTGAGCGAGGTTTTCCCGGCGCTTCTGGCTGTTGACCCGCGAACCGAGCGCGCCGACGTAGAACGCCGGCGAGTCGAGCGCGGTGAGCAAAGCCATGTCGTCCAGGCGTGGATCGTGAGTCAAGGCGACAATCGCCGTGCGCTCGTCGGTCTGGATGTTCAGCACCGCCTCATCCGGCATGCCGGGCACGAAACGGCCATGCTGCTCTTCCCAGCCGTAGACGAACTCGGTGCGCGGATCGCAGATCAGCACTTCGAAATCCAGCAGCCGCGCCATGTCGGCGACGTAGCGTGACAACTGCCCGGCACCGATCAGCAACAAGCGCCAGCGCGGACCATAAATCGCTCGCAGAGTCTTGCCGTCGAACACCAGCGAATCGGACTTGCTCGCCGGAGCCAGCCGCACCTCGCCGGTTTCGATGTTCAGTTCTCGAGCAACGATTTCATGATTTTCGCAACGCTGCAGCAGCTCGGCCACCCACGCGGGGTCACCGACGCGCTCTTCGGTCAGGCGCAGGGTGCCACCGCAAGGCAGGCCGAAACGCGCGGCCTCCTCGCGGGTCACGCCGTAGGTAATCATCTGCACTGGCGGACCATCGGTGGCAATGCGGCCGTCGTGCAGCCGCGCGATCAGGTCATCTTCGACACAGCCGCCCGACACCGAACCGATCACTACGCCGTCCTCGCGCAAGGCGAGCATGGCGCCGGGCGAGCGCGGCGCGGTGCCCCACGTCTGCACCACGCTGAACAGCACCACCCGCTGTCCGGCGCGGCGCCACTCGAGGACGCTGCGCAGGACGTTGAGATCGACGCTGTCCATTTACGCCTCCGCCTTCTGCCAGCCTTGTAACTGATAACGCACCGGCAGATTGCGGATACGCTTGCCGGTGGCGGCGAAGATCGCATTGCACAGCGCCGGAGCAATCGGCGGCACACCCGGCTCACCAACGCCACCCAACGGCACGTCACCCCGCGGCGTGACCAGATGCACCGCGACTTCCTGGGGTGCCAGCGACATGCGCGCGACCTCGTACATATGGAAGTTGTCCTGCTGGACCTTGCCGTCCTTGAAGCTGATCTCACCGAGCACGGCGTTGCCCAGGCCCATGACGCACGCACCTTCGAACTGCGAACGGATGCGCTCAGGGTTGATCTGCGGCCCGCAGTCCACGGCGATGTCGGCCTTGTGCACGATCAGCGAACCGTCGTCCTTGACCTCGACTTCAATCACCGCCGCCACATAGGTGACGAAGCTGTAATGCACCGCCAGACCGAGACCACGACCCTTGGGCAGTTTGCGCCCCCAACCGGCGGCCTTGGCGGCAGTTTCCAGCACCGTACGCATGCGCCCGGTGTCGATCGGGTAACGCTCGGGCGATTCGCCGTAGTTCCACTCTTCGCTCAAGGTGCGTGGATCGATCTGCCGGTCCGGGCCGAGCAATTTGATCTGGTACTTGAGCGGATCTTCACCGGCCTTGTGCGCCAGTTCGTCGACGAAGCTCTGAATCGCAAAGCCGTGGGGAATGTTCGACACCGAGCGGTACCAGCCGACCCGGGTGTGTACCTTGGCTTCGGGGTTTTCCAGGCGCACGTTGGGAATCGCATAGGCCATGTTGGTAAAGCCCATGCCCAGCTCGAACGCCGCCTCATGGTTCATGTCCGGCGCAAACAGCGCGGTGATGCTTGGCGCCACGGTGCGATGCAGCCACCCGGACGGCATGCCGTTCTTGTCGATGCCGGCCTTGAGATATTCCGCCGACACGGTGTGGAAATACGAATTGTGGATGTCGTCTTCGCGGGTCCACTGCACCCGTACAGCCTTGCCCGGAAACTCCTTTGCGAGAATCGCTGCTTCAACGACGAAGTCCGGTTTCGACTTGCGCCCGAAACCACCGCCCAGCAATGTCACGTTGACGGTGACCTTTTCGAACGGCACGCCCAGACGCTCGGCGATGCGCTCACGGGTGACCTGCGGTGCCTGACTTGGCGCCCAGGCTTCGCACACGCCGTCCTTGTAAAGGGCGATAGCAACCATCGGTTCCATCGGCGCCTGCGCCAGGTGCGGCAGGTAGTACGAGGCTTCGAGGGTGCTGGCGGCACCGCTCAAGGATTTGTCGATATCACCGGTGTTGCGCACCACTTTGCCGGCCTTCAGCGACGCGGCTTCAAGCTCCTTGCGATAGGCAATCGAGTCATAACTGGCATTCGGGCCGTCGTCCCATTCGATCTTCAGCGCCTCGCGGCCCTTGATCGCTGCCCAGGTATTGCTGGCCACAACCGCGACGCCGCCCAGTGGCTGGAACTCTGACGGCAACGGCCGGCCTTCGACCTGCATGACTTTTAGCACGCCGGGGACTTTCAGTGCGGCGCTGTCATCGAGGCTTTTGACCTTGCCGCCATACACCGCCGGGCGAGCGATGGTGGCGTAGAGCATGCCGTCGAAATGCACATCAGCGCCGTACACTGCGCGGCCATTGACGATATCGGCACCGTCGATGGCCTTGGTGCCTTCCTTACCGATGTAGCGAAATTCCGACGGCTGCTTGAGTCGCAGGCTGTCACGCGCCGGTACTGCCAGCGCACTGGCGGCAGCGGCGAGTTCGCCGTAGCCCAGTTCGCGGCCGGACGGTTTGTGAATGACTTTGTGCAGCTGCGCATGGCATTCGCCAACCGGCACTTTCCACTGCGCAGCAGCCGCCTGTTCGAGCATGGTCCGCGCCGCGGCGCCGCAACGACGCATCGGCTCGTACCAGTGACGCATGCTGCGCGAACCATCGGTGTCCTGGTTGCCGAAGCGCACTTCGTCACCCGGCGCCTGCTGCACTTTGACCTGCGCCCAATCGGCCTCAAGTTCATCGGCAACCACCATGCTCAGGCTGGTGCGCACGCCCTGGCCCATTTCCGAACGGTTGCACACCACGGTGACGCTGCCATCGGCAGCAATGCTCACGTAAACCTTGGGGTCGTCGATCCAGCCATTGGGCATGCCATCGGCGCCAAACTTCTTCGCAGCGTCATCGGCCAGCGCATCCTGCCAGCCCCAGCTCGCGGCGAGGACCAGCGCACCAGTGGCGCCGACGCCTTTGAGAAAACCACGGCGGCTGAGGTTGCTTAGGGCGAAATCATTCGGGACGCGGCTCATGCCTTCACCTCCTTCAGTTGGGTGGAGGCCTGGCGGATCGCGGTTTTGATCCGGTTGTAAGTACCGCAGCGGCAGATGTTGCCGACCATGGCTTCTTCGATCTGCGCGTCGCTCGGGTTGGGGTTGGTTTTCAGCAGAGCGGTGGCCGACATGATCTGCCCGCCCTGGCAATAACCGCATTGAGCCACGGCGCTGTCGAGCCAGGCTTGCTGCACGACCTTGCCGACCGGATCGGCGTGGAGATTATCGATGGTGGTGACGTTCTGGCCGATTACTGAGCCGATCGGCGTGATGCAACTGCGTGCCGGCAAGCCGTCGATATGGATGGTGCAGGCGCCGCACAGGCCCATGCCGCAACCGAATTTGGTGCCGTTGTAACCGGCGACGTCACGAATCGCCCACAACAGCGGCATGTCTTCGGTGACATCGAGGGAGTGGTCTTGACCGTTGAGTTTCAGGGTAATCATGGGCACGCCCGCATATTTTTTAGTGGTTATGGGTTACATCTTAGCGGCAAGCTGCAAGCTGCAAGCTCAAAGTGAAGGCGCGTCTGATTCGCTCGCAGATTGCAGCTCGCAACCGCGCCTTGGGTGAAGCAAATGATTGGTATCGTTAGGCGGCTAAGTTAACCCAGCATTAACAAAAAAGCCCTGCTTATACAGGGCTTTTTAGCTGCAAGTTTCTAGCTACAAGCTGCAAGCAAGAGCGGCAGATAGCTCATGACGCAGTGCAGCTTGCCGCTCGAAGCTTGAAACTTGCAGCTGCTTCAATACCGATTGGGCTCCATTTCCAGTTCGACATGAAACCGTTCGGCGATGTCTTTCTGGATACGTTGCGCCAGGTCGAGCAGTTGCAGGCCGGTGGCCGTGCCGTAGTTGACCAGCACCAGCGCCTGCAACTTGTGCACGCCGGCGTCGCCATCGCGAAAACCCTTCCAACCGGCGCGTTCGATCAGCCAGCCAGCGGCCAGTTTCATCTGCCCATCGGCTTGCGGGTAAGCCACCAGATCCGGGTGCTGCGCTTTGATCTGCGTGACGACAGCGGCGGGCACCAGCGGATTCTTGAAGAAGCTGCCGGCATTGCCGAGCACCGCCGGGTCCGGCAGTTTTTCACTGCGGATGCTGCAGATGGCGCGGCTGACATCGCTGGGCGTCGGCTGCTCGATGCCCTGCTCGCTCAGGCGCTGACGGACCGGGCCGTATTCCAGATGCAGGTGCGCTGCGCGATCAAGCTTGAAGCGCACCCGCAGGATCAGCCAACGTCCCGGCTGCTGCTTGAACACACTGTCGCGGTAGCCGAAATTGCACTGCTCCAGGCTGAAATCCCGCAGCTCGCCGCTCTCGCGGTCCAGCGCAGTCAGGCCGGCAAACACGTCCTTGATCTCGACACCATAGGCGCCGATGTTCTGCATCGGCGCGGCGCCGACGGTGCCGGGAATCAGGCTGAGGTTTTCCAGCCCGGCAAAACCCTCGGCCAGCGTGTGCTGCACGAACGGATGCCACGGTTCGCCCGCTTCCGCCTCGACCACCACGCGACTGCCATCGTCGCTGAGCACGCGGGTGCCGCGCGTGGCCATGCGCAATACCAACGCCGGAATATCCGCCGTCAGCAGCAAGTTGCTGCCACCGCCGATCACCAGCAACGGCACGTCATGGGACGCGGCATAGGCCAGCGCTTCGCGGACATCGTCATCACTGTGGGCTTCGGCAAACAGCTGCGCGCGCACATCGACGCCGAACGTATTGAAGGCCTGCAAAGATACTTGCGGTTGCACCTGCAAACTCATAAACGGCCCTTCACTTCGATCAGCAACTGGTCGCAGGCCGCTTCGATCAGATCCAGCACCTGCTCGAAACCCTGATCGCCGTCGTAATACGGGTCCGGCACTTCATCGACCAGCCCGGCATAACGACGCAGGAACAGATCCAGCTCGGCCCTGCCGGTGGATGGCTGCAAAGCCTTGAGGTTGCGCAGGTTGCTGTTGTCCATGGCGAGGATCAGGTCGTAGCTGGCGAAATCGGCCCGGCTGACCTGCTGCGCGCGTTGCGTCGACAGGTCATAACCGCGCAGTTTCGCCGCCGCCTGGCTGCGCTTGTCCGGCGGGTTGCCGACGTGCCAGTCACCGGTGCCGGCGGAGGCCACTTCGACCGCATCGGCCAGCCCGGCTTCACGCAACTTGTGGCGCAACACGCCTTCAGCGGTGGGCGAACGGCAGATGTTGCCCAGGCACACAAACAGAACGCGCATCAGGCCCCCAGCAGGCGACGAACCCGCTCAAGGTCTTCAACGGTGTCGACACCGGTCGGCGGCGCGATCAGCGCGTCGGCAACATGGATACGCACGCCGTGCCACAAGGCACGCAGTTGCTCAAGGGATTCGGTATTTTCCAGCCAGCACGGCCCCCAGCTCACGAAGTCGTGGAGGAACCCGGCGCGATAGGCATAAATACCGATGTGGCGACGATAGGGCACGCCTTGCGGCAGCTGCTCGCGGCTCTTGGCAAATGCATCGCGAGCCCAAGGCAAGGTCGCGCGGCTGAAAGTCAGGGCCAGACCGTTGATATCGCTGGAAACCTTCACAACGTTGGGGTTGAACAGGGTCTCCACGTCTTCGATCGGCTCAGCCAGCGTGGCCATGCGCGCTTCGGTGTGGGCAGCAAGGTTGGCGGCGACCTGGTCGATCACGCTTGGCGGAATCAGCGGCTCATCGCCTTGGACGTTGACCACGATCGCGTCAGGCGCAAGGCCCAGTTTAGCCGCGACCTCGGCCAAACGATCGGTGCCGGAGTTGTGATCTTCACGGGTCAGCACCACTTCGGCGCCAAAGCTTTTGCACGCCTCGACGATGCGCGCGTCATCGGTGGCAACCACGACGCGGGTCGCGCTGCTTTTGCTCGCCTGTTCCCAGACATGCTGGATCATCGGTTTGCCGGCAATATCCAGCAACGGCTTGCCCGGCAGACGGGTCGAGGCGAACCGCGACGGGATGACAACGGTGAAGGCTGTGGTCATTTATCCAGACGCTCGTCGGTGGTCAGGGTGCGCGCTTCGCTTTCCAGCATCACCGGGATGCCGTCGCGGATCGGATAGGCCAGGCCGGCGCCCTTGCTGATCAGTTCGGTCTTGTCGGCGCTGAGCTTGAGCGGGCCTTTGCACACGGGGCAAGCGAGGATGTCGAGCAGTTTGGTGTCCATGAACATTCCCAGAAATAAAAGAGTTAAGGCAGCAGACGATCCGGCAACAGGCGCATCAGCTGAGTGTCGAACCAGGCCACGAAGGCTGGCGACGGCACGGCATCGACCGCCAGATACCACCAGTCGGCAGCAGCAAAGGCACGGCACTTCACCGCGTCCTTTTCGGTCATCACCAACGGCAATGACGGGGTGAAATTCAACGCCTGCACGCTGTACTCGGCGTGGTCGGCAAATGCATGGGCGATCGGCCGCCAGTCTAGCGCTTCGAGGGTATTGAAGAAACGTTGCGGGTTGCCGATCCCGGCCACCGCATGCAGCGCTTGCCCGGGCGGAAAATGCTCGAGCGACCGACGTTCGCCGCTGCGCAGGTTGACCAGCGCTGTGGGTTGCAGGCGAAAGGCGAAACCATCGTCGCGATCATCAAGGGCACCGTTGAACAGCACGCCATCGACGCTTTGCAGGCGCTCTACCGGCTCCCGCAACGGCCCGGCCGGCAGACAGCGCTGGTTGCCCAGGCCACGTGCAGCGTCGATCAGCACCAGTTCCAGATCCCGCGCGAGGCGATAATGCTGCATGCCGTCGTCAGACAGAATCAGGTCGAGCGGCTCACTGGCGATCAAGGCTTTGACGGCGGCGCTGCGATCAGGGTCGATCATCAGCGGCACGCCGGTGCGCTGGACGATCAGCAACGGCTCGTCACCGGCAATCTCGGCGCTGTGCTCGGCCTCAACCCGCCACGGCAGTTGCGGCGGTTTGGCGCCGTAACCGCGACTGACCACGCCGACGCGCAGTCCACGGCGTCGGCAATGATCGATCAGCCAGAGAATCATCGGCGTCTTGCCGGTGCCACCGACGGTGATATTGCCGACCACGATCAACGGCACCGGCGATTGGTAGATTTCACCTTCGCCGTCGAGAAAGCGCTGACGCTTGTTGATCACCACACGGCGATACAGCATTTCCAGCGGTCGCAGCAGCGTCAGGGCCGGATGCCCCTGATACCACGCGGCGAGCAGGCGATCGGACAGGCTCATCAGGATTTCGGCGCCGCCTCGACCGTGGTCATGCGCAGATGGCTGAAACCGAGCTTGCCGGCCGCGTCCATGGCGGTGATCACCGATTGATGCTGGGCCTTGCCATCGGCACTGATCGACAGCGGCATGTTGGTGTCGCCGTTGGATTCTTTCTGCATGGCTTCCATCAGCGTCGCCAGATCATTCTTCGGCAGAATCTTGTTGTTCACCGAGAACACGCCTTCGGCACTGATCGCGACGTCCAGCTGTTTGACCTGCTGATCTTCGGCAGGCGAACCGCTGACCGCTTCCGGCAGATCCACGCGCAACTGGGTTTCCCGAGTGAAAGTGGTAGTCACCACGAAAAACAGCAGCAGGATAAACACCACGTCGATCAGCGACGCGAGGTTGATGTCCACGGTTTCCCGGGGCTTGCGACGGAATTTCACGCTTTGCCCTCGGCCAGGTCGACATCACGGTCGCCCTGCACCACTTCCACCAGTTTGATCGCTTCCTGCTCCATGCCGACCACCAGCTCGTCGATACGACGTTGCAGGAAGCGGTGGAAGAACACCGCCGGGATACCGACCATCAGGCCCGCTGCGGTCGTGATCAGCGCTTTGGAAATACCGCCGGCCAATACCGAAGCATTGGTGGTCATGCCGGAGCCGGTGAAGGCACTGAAAATGTCGATCATGCCCAGCACGGTGCCGAGCAGGCCGAGCAGCGGCGCCATGGCGGCGATGGTGCCGAGCGCGTTGATGTAGCGTTCGAGTTCATGAATGACCCGCGCGGCGGCCTCTTCGATGCACTCTTTCATGATCTCGCGACCATGCTTGGAATTGGCCAGGCCTGCGGCGAGGATTTCCCCCAGCGGCGAGTTGGCGCGCAATTCCTTGAGTTTTTCCTTGTTGAGCTGCTTGTCCTTGATCCAGACCCAGACCTGACCCAGCAGATGCTCGGGGGTGACGCGACTGGCGCGCAGTGTCCACAGGCGCTCGGCGACGATCGCCATGGCCGCGATGGAACTCAGAATGATCGGCAACATCATCCAGCCGCCGGATTTGACCAATTCCCACACAGTGACAGTCCCCTCGAAAAAGTGCGCCACTTTACCATACCGATCCGCGATTAAGAGTCGCCGCCCCGACGACCGTGAGGTGGCACTCATGCTGGCACCGATCAACGGCCAGCCACCGGCGGATCGCGCCAGAAACGCCGCTGTTGACGCATCGTCCACGGCGGTTTGAAGCTGCCCAGTTGCAGATGAATGGCACCTTGTTCGGCGCTGTCGTAGATGCGCAGGCCCTGTTTGCGATAGCGCGCCAGCACGGTCGGATGCGGATGACCGAAGGAGTTGCCGTGGCCACGGGAGATCAGCACCGCTTCGGGCTGCAAGGCTTTGAGCAGGGCCATCGATGATGAACTGCGGCTGCCGTGATGTGGCGATTGCAGCCACTGCGTCGGCACGGCCAGCGGGCTGTCGAGCAGAATGCGCTCGGCATGAGTGTCGATATCGCCGGTGAGCAGCAGGCGTTCGCCGTTGGCTTCGATCTGCAAGACACAGGAGCGCTGGTTACTGTCATCGGCCGCCGACCATTGCCAAAGCTGGAACTGCACGCCATCCCACTGCCACTGTTCGCCACTTGCGCAGGCTTCGGCGTTCAGCTCCGGCGGCAGGTTTGGCGGATCGCCGCTGACCACTCGGTGCACGTTGAAGCCACGCATGACCGCCCGGGCGCCGCCAGCGTGATCGGCGTCAGCGTGGCTGAGCAGCATCAAATCGAGCGCTTGCACATTGAGTTTACGTAACGCTGGCAGCACCACCCGCTCGCCGAGATCGAACTCGCCGAAACGCGGGCCGGCGTCATAGAGAAGCGCGTGATGGCGGGTGCGAACAAGGATGGCCAAGCCTTGGCCGACGTCGAGTTGCCAGACATCGGCCCGCCCTTCTTCTATTCGCTCTTGAGGCGTCAGTGCCAAGAGCAACAGCAGCGGCCAGCCCAATGGACGCATCGGCACGCCTCGGGGCAACAGCAATAAAATCGCGCCAAGGCTGCCCAGGACCAAAGCCCAAAATGGAATGGCGGCAGGTATCCACGCCGGCCATTGCCCGGCAATCAGCGCCAGCCCGATAAACAGCCAGTCGATCAAACCACCGGCCAGCCACAGCAGTCCTTCGCCAACATAAGGCACGGGCAGCAATAGCGTGCCGAGCAATGCCGGCGGCAGCACCACGAGGCTGACCCACGGAACGGCCAGCAGATTGGCTACAGGCCCGCTGACGCTGATGGGCAAGCTCAGCGCCAGCAACACCGGACACAAGCCGATTGCGATCAGCCACTGCGCGCGGGTCCAGGTCTGCCACCAGCGCCAGGCCCCCAGCCGCCCGCCGAAAGTGAAGATCAACACTGCCACCGCCGCGAAGGACAGCCAGAAACCTGGACGCAAACTGGCCAGCGGATCGAACAACAGCACGCCATTGAATGCCAGCAATAACGGCCACCATGCGCCGAGATGACGAAAACGCAGGCGCCACAGCAGCACCAGCGCCACCATCACGCAGGCGCGCTGCACTGGCACATCGAAACCGGCGAGCAAGCCGTAACCCAGCGCCGCCCCGAAGGCCAGGCCACACGCCCACGGCAACCATGGCCAGCGCACCGGCCAGATTCCGAAACGCGCCAGCCCGGCGACCAGCAGATACATCACCGCCGCCAGCAAACCGATGTGCTGGCCGGAGATCACCAGCAAATGCACGGTGCCGGTGTCTTGCAGCACCTGCCAATCCTCGCGACTGAGGCCTGAACCGTCGCCGAGCACCAGCGCTGCCAGCGCGCCCTCGCGCCCTTGCGCATCCACCGCCAGCAGGCGTTGGCGAACGCCGTCGCGCCATGCATACCGGGCCTCAGCCAGGCGCTGGCCATCCTTGATCGTGCCGGTCGCCCCGATCCGTTGCGCCAGCAGCCAGGCCTCGTAATCGAAGGCGTCCGGGTTGAGCAAGCCACTCGGGCGCTTCAACTTCACCGCCAGACGCCAATGCTCACCACTATTCACCGCCGGCCCGGCGTACCAGGCCAGGCGCAGCAGCGACGGCAGCTTTTCGTGGCGTGAACGCGCATCAGCCAGCTCGAAACGCACCACGCCATCGTTGTGTTGCGGCAAGCCGACCACTCGCCCTTCAAGCCAACGGGTCTCGCCGTCCAGGCCCGGTGGCAAGCGGTCAGTCAGCGCCCACTGCGCACTGAAACAAGCCCACGTGAAACCAAACAGCAAAAAAGCCAATGGATAGCTGCGAAACGGCAGCAGCATCAGCGCCACCACTGGCAGCACTACCAGCAAGCCGACCGGCGGCAAGGCCGGCAATAAAACCGGGGCCAGCAGACCGACTGCCAGCGCCATCATCCCTGTGCGCATATGCCCGTCCTTGAGAGTCCCCTCCTTAGGCATAGCGGGTGTGCGGCACCACCGTCGTCAACAATTGTCACAAAGTCTGAATGGGCGGTTCGTAGAATCCAGACATACTTGCCGCCTTAACCGACCGAGAAGCCTTATGCCCCGGCGCTTATTCAAACGTTACATGCCCGACCCGACGAGCATCAGGGAACACAAATCCTTACGCTTTCTCGGCACGTTGCTGCATGACCCGAACCTCTGGCATCTCAACCGCCACTCGGTCGCCCGGGCGATGGCGGTCGGCCTGTTTGCGGCATTCCTGCCGATCCCGGCACAGATGCTGGTGGCGGCGGCATTGGCGGTGATGGTGCGCGGCAATATGCCGATCGCTGTGAGTCTGGTCTGGCTGACCAATCCGATCACCATGCCGGCGGTGTTTTTCTGCACCTACCAGGCCGGGGCGTTCCTGATGGATGTGCCGGCGCGGCATCTGCCGGACGAGCTGACCTGGGAATGGATCAGCGGTGAGCTGTCGACATTGTGGCAGCCGTTTTTGTTGGGCTCGGTGGTCGTCGGTCTGGTGCTTGGCGTCCTCGCCTACTTTCTGGTGATGCTGTACTGGCGCTGGTGGGTGGCGCGGCAATGGCGGCGGCGCAAGAAAAGCCGGCAGAAATGAGTGCAAAACGGCCTCCGCGATGGGAGGCCGTTTTTTTGTTGTCGGACGTCGACTGTAGGAGCTGCCGAAGGCTGCGATCTTTTGATGTTGCTTCAAAAGATCAAGATCAAAAGATCGCAGCCTTCGGCAGCTCCTACACGATATCGCGTGCTTCAGGTACGCATCCCGCGCCCGCTCACCAGCAACCGCGCACAGCCGAGATACAGCACCACGGTCGCCACCAGCATGAAGGTGATGGCGATGCCGATACGGATATCCGAGACACCTAGGATGCCGTAGCGGAACGCGTTGACCATGTGCAGCACCGGGTTGGCCAGCGACACGGTCTGCCAGAACGGTGGCAGCAAAGTGATCGAGTAGAACACGCCGCCCAGGTAGGTCAGCGGAGTCAGCACAAAGGTCGGAATAATCGAAATATCATCGAAGTTGCGCGCAAACACCGCGTTGATGAAGCCCAGCAGCGAGAAGATTGTCGCGGTCAGCACCACTACCAGGATGGTCACGCCGAGGTGATGCACCTGCAGATGAGTGAAGAACAGCGACAGGATCGTCACGATCAGACCCACCGCCAGACCACGCAGCACACCACCAATGGTGAAGCCGATCAGGATTGTGTGCGGTGACACCGGCGAGACCATCAGCTCTTCGATCGAGCGCTGGAACTTGCTGCCGAAGAAGCTCGAGACCACGTTGCCGTAGGAGTTGGTGATCACCGACATCATGATCAGACCCGGCACGATGTACTCCATGTAGGTGAAGCCACCCATGTCGCCGATCTGCCGGCCGATCAGGTTGCCGAAAATCACGAAGTACAGAACCATGGTGATCGCCGGCGGCAGCAACGTCTGCGGCCAGATCCGCATGAAGCGTTTGACCTCGCGGTAGACGATGGTTTGCAGGGCGACGAGGTTGGGACCGAACTCGGAACTCATACCGCCACCTTCGACAGATTTTTCTCCACCAGGGACACGAACAACTCCTCAAGGCGATTGGTTTTGTTGCGCAGGCTCAGCACTTCGATGTTCTGTTGCGCCAACTGGGTGAACAACGCCGTGATGCCCATGGATTTATCGACCTGCACTTCCAGGGTGTGGCCGTCGAGCAATCGGGCCGGGTAGCCGAGCAATTGCGGCGCAACGTGCAAGTCGTGTTTCAGGTCGAGCAAAAAGGTTTCCACGTGCAACTGGCCCAGCAACTGTTTCATGCTGGTGTTTTCGACGATGGTGCCGTGGTCGATGATGCCGATGTTGCGGCACAGCTGCTCGGCCTCTTCCAGATAATGCGTGGTCAGGATGATGGTGATGCCCTTCTGATTCAGCTCGGTGAGGAAGGTCCACATCGAACGGCGCAGCTCGATGTCGACGCCCGCAGTCGGTTCATCAAGAATAAGCAGACGCGGTTCGTGCACCAGTGCACGAGCGATCATCAAACGACGTTTCATGCCGCCGGACAGCGAACGCGACGGCACATCACGCTTGTCCCACAGCCCCAGCTGGGTCAGGTACTGCTCGGCGCGTTCCTTGGCGACTTTCGCCGGAATGCCGTAGTAACCGGCCTGGGTCACGACGATGTCGAAGGTCTTTTCGAACTGGTTGAAGTTGAATTCCTGCGGCACCACGCCGATCGAGCGCTTGAGCGCCGCCGGGTTCTTGTCCAGGTCATTGCCGAAAATATTCACGGTGCCGCTGGTCTTGTTGACCAGGGTCGAGAGGATGCCGATGGTGGTGGATTTGCCGGCGCCGTTGGGGCCGAGCAAGGCGAAGAAGTCACCTTCGGCGACGTCCAGATCGATACCACTCAAGGCCTGGAACCCGTTGCCGTAGGTTTTGGTTAGCTGCCGGATGGACAGAGCGGAACTCATATCGGATTTACGCACCAAGAAGGAAGGAAAGAAGTAAATAAGGGCGGGCGGCGAGGGAAACAACCGCGGCGCAAGTTCGCAATGGTGCTTGCCGCCGCCGCACAAGTACAGTCAAGTGTGTCGATAGTAATTATCAAGTCAACGCGGTCATGACCGCTTTCTGATAGGCCGGACGCTGTTTCAAGCGTTCATACCAGGCTTGCAGATGCGGTTGCGGCGCGCGCTCGATGGGCATTTCGAACCAGGCATAAATGAAACTGCCCAGCGGGATGTCGCCCATCCCGATGTCATTGCCGGAGAGATAAGGCTGGCTGATCAAGGCATGGTCGGCCATGTTCAGCAATTCATCGCATTCCTTGATCGCGGCGTTGATCGCCTTCCAGTCCTGCTTTTCGGCAGGCGTACGCAGCACACCCCAGAACACCGTGCGAAACGGCCCGGCGAAACTGGAAGTGGTCCAGTCCATCCACTTGTCCGCTGCGGCGCGGGCTTGCGCATCCGCCGGATACCAAGCGCTGTCCGGGGCGTGTTTGGCCAGCAGATAGCGCACGATGGCGTTGGATTCCCACAGCACGAAACCGTCATCCTCGATCACCGGCACCCGGCCATTGGGGTTCATCGCGCGGTACTCGGGCGTGTCGACCACACCGAACGCGCCGCCGGCATCGATGGCCTCGTACGCCAGGCCCAGCTCTTCGGCAGCCCACAAGGGCTTTCTGACGTTCGATGAATTTTTCCGTCCCCAGATCTTCAGCATGACCGCCTCTTTGCAAGTGAGTGGACGGCCAGCATACGCCGGATCAGGTGCGACTCAAATCGGCCTGCATATCGCCCAGCAGCACCGGCAGTTGCTCACTGAACAGATGCGGATAGCACTTTTGCAGGTGCTCGAAGAAGAAGGTTTCCGGCACATCGGTGAACTGGCCGTGATCGAGCAGATACTCCATCAACTGCGCGCCGTCACGGTTGAACGGGTGGAAAACGCTGTCATTGATGCCGTCGAATTCCAGCGCTGCGACGTTGAACAACTCGCACAGTTGCTGGTTGAACGCTGGCGTCGCCTTGACCCAGCGACCATCGAGAAACAGTTCGGTGTAGCCATGCATGGCGAACACATCGCTTTTCAGCAACTCGAGCAGACGTGGCGTCGACAGATGATTGCGCACATCGGCCAGACCGATGCGCGCCGGGATCCCGCAATGCCGGGCACAACCGGCGAGCAGCGTGGCTTTCGGCACGCAGTAACTCTCCCCTGCTGCCAGTGCGTAACTGCCGCGCAGGGTTTGCGGATCACGGCTGAAGGTGTACGGGTTGTAGCGCACCGCCTCGCGCACGGCGTAATACAGACTCATCGCCTGCTCACGCGGATCATTACTGGCACCGCGATGCTGCTCGGCGAACTCCACCACTGCCGGGTGGTCACTATCGATGAAGCGGCCGGGGCTCAGATACTGGTGCATGACGGCAATCTCCTGGATGAGTCACGAGTCTAGCGACAGCTTGAGCACAGAGATAACGACGTTTCGGCCAAACCTGAAAGCAAAGCTGCGCAGCAACGAACGATTTCCCACACGTGTTGCCCACCGAACCTACGAAAACCATCCGGGGTTTCCCACGATTTCAATCACCATGCTCTGACCACCCTTATTTGCAGATGCCGTCTAAGCTCTGGAGGGTCGATTTGCCTTGGTTCACGGAGGACTGAATATGCTGTTGTTGTGGATACTGGTTTTGATCGTCGGCGTGGCGTATCTCGCCCATCGACGCATCGCCCCGCTGCCCGCGTTGGGCATCGTTGCGGCCTATCTGGTCGCCATGGGGATTTTCAGTCACGCGCCGGGCTGGCTGCTGTTTGTCTTCTGGGTCCTGTTGGCGGTAGTGGCCGCGCCATTGTTGCTGCCTGACCTGCGCCGCAAGCACTTCACCGCGCCGCTGTTCAACTGGTTCCAGAAAACCCTGCCACCGATGTCGCAGACCGAACGCGACGCGATCGATGCCGGCACCGTATGGTGGGACGGCGAGCTGTTCAGCGGCCGTCCGGACTGGGACAAACTGCTGTCCTATCCAAAAGTGCAACTGAGCGAAGAAGAACAAGCCTTCATCGACGGGCCGACCGAAGAGCTCTGCGCAATGGTCAGCGACTGGCAGATCGGCCAGTCCATGGACCTGCCGCCCGAGGCCTGGACGCACATCAAGGAACACGGCTTTTTCGCCCTGATCATTCCCAAGGAATACGGCGGCAAAGGTTTCTCCGCCTACGCTCACTCCCAAGTGGCAATGAAACTGGCGACGCGCAGCGGTGACCTCGCCTCTACGGTGATGGTGCCCAACTCCCTCGGCCCGGCCGAATTGCTGCTGCATTACGGCACCGACGAACAACGTAATCACTACCTGCCGCGCCTGGCCCGTGGCGACGATATCCCGTGCTTCGCCCTCACCGGCCCGCTGGCCGGTTCCGACGCCGGCGCGATGCCCGACACCGGGATCATCTGCAAAGGCCAGTGGGAAGGTGAAGAAGTCATCGGCCTGCGCCTGAACTGGGAGAAGCGCTACATCACCCTCGGCCCGGTCGCTACCCTGCTTGGCCTGGCATTCAAGGCTTATGACCCGGATCACCTGCTCGGTGAAGAGGAAGACCTCGGCATCAGCCTGGCGCTGATCCCGACCGATACCGCAGGTGTGGAAATCGGTCGTCGTCACCTGCCGCTGGGCGCCGCGTTCATGAACGGCCCGAACTCCGGCAAGGACGTGTTCATTCCGCTGGACTACCTCATCGGTGGTCAGGAAATGCTCGGCAAAGGCTGGATGATGCTGATGAACTGCCTGTCGGTCGGGCGTTCGATCTCGCTGCCAGCCGTGGGCACCGGCGCGGCCAAGTTCACCAGTCTCGTCACTGGTCAGTACGCGCAGATTCGCGAGCAATTCAACGTACCGCTGTCCGCGTTCGAAGGCATCCAGGAAGCCATGGCGCGCATCGGCGGTAACGCGTGGATGATGGACGCCGCCCGCATGCTCACCGCCAACGCGGTGGACCTGGGGGAAAAACCATCGGTGCTGTCGGCGATCCTCAAATACCACCTCACCGAACGCGGCCGCGAATGCATCAGCCACGCCATGGATGTGCATGGTGGTAAAGCGATCATCATGGGGCCGAACAACTACTTGGGCCGCAGCTGGAACGGCGCGCCGATCTTCATCACCGTCGAAGGCGCGAACATCCTGTCGCGCAACCTGATGATCTTCGGTCAGGGCGCGATCCGCTGCCATCCATTCGTGCTCAAGGAAATGGCCCTGGCCGGTCGCCAGGACAAAGACCAGGCGCTCAAGGAATTCGACGGCTTGTTGCTCAAGCACATCGGCTTCGCCGTCAGCAATGCCGCCAGCACACTGGTGCTGAACCTCGGCCTTGGTCACTTTGAACATGCGCCGGGCGACAGGATCAGCCAAGGCTACTTCCGCGCGCTGAACCGTCAGGCCGCCGCATTCGCCATGCTCGCCGACTTCAGCATGATGCTCCTGGGCGGCGAACTGAAACGCCGCGAACGTCTGTCGGCTCGCCTCGGCGACGTGCTGAGCAACCTGTATCTGGCCTCCGCCGCGCTCAAGCGTTATCACGACCTGGATTCGCCGGCGTACATGGAACCGCTGTTCCGCTGGGCCATGGAAGAAAGTCTCGGCCAGTCGGAGCGTGCGCTGGATGAACTGCTGAGCAACTTCCCGAACAAAGTCTTCGGCTGCCTGCTGCGGGCCATCGTCTTCCCGTTCGGGCGCCGTCACAAAGGCCCATCGGACAAACTCGGCGCCGAAGTCGCTGCGGTCATCGGTCGCGCCAAAGGCGATCCGGCCCTCGAAGAACTGCTCGCCGGCTGCTACCGCCCGCAATCGGCGGAAGATGCCGTGGGCGCGCTGCAACACGCCAGCGACCTGCTCAATGCCGCGCAACCGCTGCACAAGAAACTGCACACCGCACTGAAGAGCGGCCAGGTCAAACCGGCAGCCGGCGAACACGCCATCGATGCCGCGCTGGAAGCCGGCGTACTGCAAGCCGTCGAAGCGCAAAGCCTGCGCGACGCCGAAGCGGCCCGCCGCAAGGTGATCGACGTCGATGATTTTGCCAAAGAGGAACTGACCCAGGCAGCGGGCAAAGTCCGCTGATCCCGGTTTATGTGAAAAAACGGCGCGAGGGCTTTATACTCCCGCGCCCGTTTTGCTCTTGAGGACTTATCTCGTGTCCAACGTCGTTGCCGATCATCTCGTGTTGCTCGACCACCTGCGCAGTATCCTGGTCGCCGTAGGTGAGGCCGAACAAGTGCCCGAAGAAAGCCATGCCCTGTTCCTCGAGCGCTTCGACGAACTGCTGGCCTCCCTGCCGATCGACCCTATCGAAAGCCAATACCTGGGCCAGGACATCCTCACCCAAGTCATCAGCCGCTACCCGCAAATCGCCCACCTGATCCCGCGCGACCTGCTGTGGTTCTTCGCCGGCGACTGCCTGCACTACCTCTCCGACGAAGAAATCGACGTCTACCAGGCCCTCGAAGAACGCCGCTACGAAGCCGAACAGAACGACGAACCGTTTGACTGGAACCAGGAAAAACAACTGCTGGCCATGTCTGCGCAGGACAGCAAGCATTGATATTCGTCAGGTAATCGAAAGGCCCGCACTGGTAATTCCATGCGGGCCTTTTTTCTAGATCAAAAACACCCTCACCCTAGCCTCCCGGAGGGAGAGGGGACTGACCGAGGTGTTTGGGCGAGTTACGTCGATGTGAAAGTCCGAGTTGAACTCAGAATTTGAAAAGCACACAAATCAGCTCCCTCTCCTCGGGGAGAGGGCTGGGCTGAGGGGCGAATCCACCACAGATCCAAAGCAGACCACACGCTTTTCACCACTCAAAACAATGAGCGCAAGCTCGAGTACCGCTTTTGATCTTGATTCACAGGCGACGTCGGAAGGCTGAGTGGAGGGATTGATCCGGGCGTGGGAGCGCAGCGACCGTACGACGCAGTCGTACACAGCGGAAGGAGGTGCAGCGAAGCAAACCGTAGCCGCTGCGCCCGGATCAGTCCCGGAGCGAAGGAACCCGAGCCTGCGAGGGCCGAACGCAGGAGCAAGCCTTTTCGGTTACCTTTTTGCTGGGCCGGCACTCCGGCGTTTGGAAAAGGTGACTCGCCGTAAGGGCGAAACCGCCAGCCGCAACACCCGCAGAAACGGATATACACCCAAAACCCCAAGAACCTGGTCGGCCCCAAGGCCGCCAAGTCCCACCAAAAAAACCTCAAAGCAACCCCTCACTCTCCGGCAGCTCATACGCCACAGCCGCATTGCTCCCACCGGCAGATTTCCCGGGCCTACCCAACGTCGGCTCCTTCTGCAAACACTCCACCAGATAATCAATGAACACCCGCAACTTCGGCGGCAAATACCGCGTCGGCGAATGCAGCAGCCACAACCCACCATGATAAGAGGCAAGAAACGTCCAGTCCGGCAACACCTGCACAATCAACTTCTGCTCCAATGCGTAACGCGCCGTGAAATACGGCAGACTGCCAATCCCGATATGCTGCAACACCGCCCCCAAGCGCACGCCCGTGTGATTGGCGGCATAACGCCCACGCACCCCGACCGTGACAGCTTTACTGCCCTTCTTGAACTTCCAGCGCGCATCGCTCGGCGTTTCGCCCAGATAAATACAACTGTGGTTGAGCAAATCGTGAGGATGCGTCGGCGTGCCATGTTCGGCCAGGTATTGCGGCGTGGCGCAAAGCAAATGATCGATGGTCAGCAACTGCCGCCCGACCAGACCCGCCGGCGGACGATCAGTGATGCGAATCGCCAGATCGACATGATCATCGATCAGATCGACCTGACGATCTTCCAGCAGCAACTCCACATCAACCTTGGGATAGCGACGCAGAAACTCCGGCATGTGCGGATGAATCACAAAGCGCCCCACCGCTTTTGGCACGCTGACCCGCACCAGACCTTCGGCTTCGTGGGTGAACTGGCCGCTGATTTCCATCACCGATCTGGCCGCGCTGACCATTTCCTGGCAACGCTTGAACACCTCTTCGCCGCCATCGCTCAAGCGCAGTTTGCGCGTGGTGCGTTGCAGCAGGCGCGTGGCCAACGCCTTTTCCAAGCGGGAAATACTGCGACTGACCGCCGAGGGTGAGGAACCCATCTGCCGCGCCGCTTCAGAGAAGCTGCCGGTCTCGACAACCTTGACGAAAATCGCCATTTCACCCAGCAGCGGCAGCGGAAGATTGATGCTCACGACGCACAAGTCCTTTGATGTTCGAATGGATTATCACGTTATTGCACGATTCATATAATAAAAACAGAACTTCGATCAGGGCATGGAATATGACGCTTCGCCTGTTTTTTCACAGTGACGACCTCAAGGCGAATGTCGAAGTCCTCGACTGCACACCCCACGAGAACGAATTCGCCGTAGTGCTGCGCGCTACCCTGTTTCACCCCCAGGGCGGCGGTCAGCCTTGCGACACCGGCTGGATCGGTGAAAGCCGGGTGTCGCGCGTGGTGCAGGAAGCGGAGTGCATTGTGCATTTCGTCGACCGCCCGCTGCCGCTGGGCATGACCGTCATCCGCATCGATGAAGAGCGCCGCCGCTTCAACACGCGCATGCATTCGGCCGGGCACCTGATCGGTCATTTCATTCAGGCCATGGGCTGGATGCCGATCAAAGCGCACCACTGGCCGGACGAAGGCCGGGTGCAATTCAAACCGGGCGATGGCGCAGAAGAAGTCGATGCGCCAACCGTGCAAACCGGTATCGAGCAGTGGATCGAACACGATCTGCCGCGTCTGACTTCACTGCGCGAGGGCGCGCGGGAAATCAGTTTCGGTGAGCTGCCAGCCTATGGCTGCGGTGGCACCCACGTACGCAGCCTGAAGGATCTGGGCACAGTCACGATCGCGTCGCTTTCGCAGAAGAAAGGCACGCTGTCCGTCCACTACAGCGTGGATTGAGCATTTCGGACGCTGCCATCGCGCAGCGCCCGACGCCGGGGAACCGCACTCGCCGGTTCCGTTGACTATCGATAGATGGACCTAAAACAAATGATGCTAGACGTCGAGCGTCTCGATGAGACGTGCATAAAAAAACTGGCCAACGAAGAAGTCCTCGCCATCCGCGTCAAACGCTTTCTGCCCGAGCCGCTGGCGATCGAGATCGGCGACAAGATCCTCGCCCCGGGCTTTGAAGGCTACATCAACGCACCGAGCATCGGCCGCATCGGCATGGCCTTTTACGAGGCGGAAAACCAGCCGCTGCTGATCGAGGATTACTTCGAACGCGCCACTCGCAACATCGACGAACTGCGCCAGCGCTGCGCGCCCTACTCTTCGCCGATCGACACGTTGCGCTGCATGCTCGACGAATCCTGGCCCGCGGGCGCGCATCTGGAAAATCTCTACGGGCGCAAGATGTATGTCGGCTTGTCGCGCGTGGTCAAACCCGGCGTGTGCTTTCTTGCTCATCACGACATCTTCGCCAAGGACGCCCCGGACAGTTTTCAGGCGCGCAGCCTCGAGGCGCAATTCGCCTGCAACGTCTACCTGAACATGCCCACCGAGGGTGGCGCCTTGCAGATGTGGAACGACCACATCACCCCGGATCAATTCGACGAAATGCGCGGCGACAGTTATGGCATCGAGCCGTCGCTGCTGGGGCCGCCCGCCCTCGAAGTACGACCGCAGCCCGGCGATTTCATCATGTTCAATTCGCGGCGCATGCACTCGGTGACTCCGGGCGTGGCCGATCCGCGTTTGAGCCTGTCGTTCTTTGTCGGCTATCGCGGCAATGCCTCCCCTCTGACTTTCTGGAGCTGACATGCTTTCCAATTACCTGGGCGAGTTTCTCGCATTGGCCACCATCCACTTTCTCGCCGTGGTTGCACCCGGCCCGGACTTCGCCGTGACCATCCGCCAAAGCGTGCGCTTCGGTCGGCTCGTCGGCATCTGCACTGCGCTGGGCATCGGCGCGGGGATTTCCGTGCACGTGCTGTATACCCTGCTCGGCGTCGGCGCCTTGATGCACACCACGCCGTGGCTGCTCACCGTCGCCAAAGTTGTCGGTGGGGCCTACATCCTCTATCTGGGCGTCAGCCTGATTCGCAGCAAACCGAAGAGCAGCGTCGAAGGCGAAAAAACCGCCGATGAGCCGCTGGTTGAACAGTCACTGTTCAAGGCATTCAGCACCGGTTTTCTGACCAACGCGACCAACCCCAAGGCCACGCTGTTTTTTCTGGCCATCTTCACCACGATCATCAGCGCCAGCACACCGCTGCAGATCCAGGCGTTCTATGGCTTGTGGATGTGCTTCGTCAACGCGCTGTGGTTCGTGATCGTCGCGCTGTTTTTCTCCAGCAACAAAGTGCGCCTGCTGTTCATGCGCCTTGGACACTGGTTCGAGCGCAGCATGGGCGTCATCCTCATTCTGTTTGCCGGACGCCTGATGCTGTCGATGTAACTCGCACAAAAAAAGTCCCGGCATCAGTTGCCGGGACTTTTTCATTTGTGCGCCTCTTTTGCATTTCTGTGCGACAGATCAAGTTTGTGACTCCCGCTTCACCTGCTCATGGTGGTAGGTTGCAAAATGTTTCTGCCGCAAGCGTCAGACATATTTTCCCAATCTCTAGCAAAGGAATGCCTGTTACATGGTCTTTTCCCTGAAAAAACTGGCCGCTGCCACGCTCGTCATGGCCAGCCTCACCGCGTTTACCAGCACCGCACAAGCCAACATCACTGCCGAGCAAAGTGCAGCGATTCTGAAATCCTTCGACGGCAAGAATCTGACGGACTTCCGTAGCTTTCTTGGCAGCCTGGCGAAAAGCGACCTGGCCAAGACGGATAAGCTCAACCCGTCCATCAGCGCCTTCCTCGACAACAAGACTCTGAACGCCGAACAGCAGAATGAAATTCACCGTCTGCTGGGCATTTATACCCGCGTGAAATATGGCAAGGCCGCGCTGGAAACCCTGCGCCAACTCGTCGAGATCCCGACCTTCCGCAAGGACGGCGTGGAGCAACACGACAACCCGGAATTCATCAAGATTGCCGGCGAGATCCAGAAACTCGCCGAATCCTTCGGTTTGAAGTTCCGCAATATCGATAACCGTGTCTACGAAATTTCTCTGGACGGCAAAGGCGACGAAGTCGTTGGCATTCATGCCCACGCCGATGTGGTGCCGGTGACGCCGGAAAACTGGGTGCTGAAGGACGGCACCAAACTCGACCCGTTCAAAGTCACGCTGATTGGCGATCGCATGTACGGTCGTGGCACCGAGGATGACAAGAACGCTATCGTCGTGGCGCTGTACGCCATGAAAGTGATCAAGGACGAGAAACTGCCACTGGCGCGTAACTTCAAGTTGCTGGTCGACACCACTGAAGAAACCAGCGGCGATGCCATTCCTTATTACTTCGAACGCAACCCGACGCCAACCTACAACATGGCGCTGGACGGCGGTTATCCGGTGGTGATCGCCGAAAAAGGTTACGGCACTGTCATGGCCAACTTCGCCAAACGCAAAGGTGAAGGCAACGGCGCGGAAATCATTTCGATGACTGGCGGCAAAGCGACCAACCAGATTCCGTCCGCTTCGGTGGTCACACTGGTAACCGACAAGCCAGCCGAGCTTGCCGCCAGTTTGCAAAAAGCCGGCGACGCTTATGCCAAGGCCAACGGCGGCGATTTCGAAGTCGCGGCAAAGGTTGATGGCAAAGACGTCAAACTGACCGTGACGGGGGTTTCTGCGCACTCCTCCGAACCAGAGTCCGGCGTCAACCCGGTCGCGCGGATGCTGAGCTTCATCAACAGCCTGGACGGCAAAGTCGCGCTCAAGCACAACCAGTTCACCGATGCCGCGCGTTATGCCGATGACAACTGGGGCCTGGACTATCTGGGCAAAAAACTCGGCGTGGGCTTCTCCGACTCGTTCATGGGGCCACTGACCACCTCGCTGACCTACGTCGGTGAGGATGACAAAACCTTCAAACTGGCGGTGAATCTGCGAGTGCCGAAGGGTAAATCCCCGGAAAAGCTCAAGACTCAGATCGCCGAGAAACTGGACGCCTGGAGCAAGAAGACTCACGTTGCCGTGGCGTTCGATTACTCGGTGGCTGAACCGATGTATCGCAACCCCGAGGGTGAGTGGGTCAAGGCGCTGCTTGCCGTAGCCAGCGAAAACCTCGGCATGAAGTCGGAATTCGGTACTTCCGCCGGCGCGACTTCGGTTCACGAATTGCCCAACGGCGTGCAATTCGGCCTGGCGCGACCTGAAGCCAAGTACACCGGCCACACCGATGGCGAATTCAAGACCGTCGATCAGTTCCTGCTGGATCTGCAGATCGTCACGGAAATGATGGGGCGTGTCGGGCAGTTGCCGAAGCTGTAAGCACGGCCTGAGCCCGATCATTGATGACCGGGCGCAAAATAAAAAAGGACCTGTGAAAAGGTCCTTTTTTATTGCCGCCACAAAACGCGCACAAACAAAAACGCCGATCATCACTGATCGGCGTTTTTGTGAAATTGGAGCGGGAAACGAGACTCGAACTCGCGACCCCGACCTTGGCAAGGTCGTGCTCTACCAACTGAGCTATTCCCGCATTGGCGTCCCCTAGGGGACTCGAACCCCTGTTACCGCCGTGAAAGGGCGGTGTCCTAGGCCACTAGACGAAGGGGACACGCTACCCGGAACACATGGTGTGTGTTTCGGTGTCCAGATCCGCATCCGAAGACTTGGTTCTGGTTTCACTCAGCACCGCCCGAAAGCACTGCTGTTTAAAATTGGAGCGGGAAACGAGACTCGAACTCGCGACCCCGACCTTGGCAAGGTCGT